>NZ_BAABDL010000101.1:0-21009 GCF_039539605.1 Amphibacillus indicireducens
GATTAAAATTGATTATTCCCACTCTAAGACAGACTATTTTAGAAGAATAGTATTTGTTCAGTAGACACTAATTATGGCTCACAGCCCCTGGTGGAAGAAGAGTTATTAACGAAAAACCTTACCTATATTCTAATATTATTTCCAATCTATTTAGTAGGCAGCTTGTTGATTGTCAAGAAGTCTTACTTTAATCAGAAAGACACTAATCGAGGAAAAGAGGGAAAAACGGTGCTTAAAAGAGTCTATTTTAAAATGATGCTTGTAATTGGAATGATTGTATTTTGTTTCAGTTATTTTCGCCACATGTTGAAAAAAGGATACTAAATGAGCAGACTAATTTTGTCGTTATTGAACTCCAAATTTATGTGCTTATAGGTAGTTTGAATAACAACAATCACTGAAGTCAGATTTTTCGGAAAAAAGTTATTGATTTAGAATGGAAAGAGTGGTAATTTAAATCTAAGTAGGTAACTTTTGTATTTGTAACTGTTAATAAATGAACTGAACCAATACATATAGCTAAATTAAAAACGAGGTCGATCATGAGTAAAAAGACCAATAAACACAGGTTGGTTTTGTATTGCATGAATGCTTGCGTTTGTCTGGTTTATTTAGTAGGGATTTTTATTTTCCATCTGAAAGTTGATAGGTTCGACAACATAGGTTATACGTTTAGTATGATCGCAATTGTTATCATCTTAATTAGGATTCCAGATGAAGAAAATGATGAGAATTAAAATATTAAAATGATCTATCAGGAAAGACGAGGTGATACAAGTGATCATTCGAGTGCTCACTTGGCTACTAGTCGCAGTTATTCTAGATTTTTTTGATAAAAAACTTTTACAAGGCAAGGGCAAAGGGATCTGGATTCTTTTATTAAGCATTACACTAGGTGCAATGTTATTGATACCTGAATAGATAAATCAACTAATTGAAGATGTATTAATTATTATTATAGCTTTTTCTACTGCGTCATTACTAGCTAAAAAGGAAAATGTCAGCTGATCTATTTTAAGTGGCCTACATGTAATACCTATAACTTTAATTTTCACAATCATAGAACGTATAAATAATAACTTGTGATTTTATTCACTAAACTGGAGCGAATGAATATGTTGAAGAAAGTTTTTACTAGAGTGAATAGCTTAGTTTTCATGTTGATTTTTTTGTGGATTATAACAGATTTAACATCAAAACAGCTTTTTGAACAAAGAGATACCAATCTGTTTGTTATTGTTAGTGGCATAATTTTAGTCATTTCTAATTTATCGAAAGCAGCTTTAATATGGTACATCCTTGTTCCGGGAATTCATAAACAAGCGAAGAAAGGCACATTAAATCAAAAGCGATTTGATAAAGTTTTTGCCTATACTCTAACTCTATCAATCGTTACGAGCATGAATTACTTTGTAGTGTTGATAGTTTACTAAAGACTAATAAGTGTTATTTATCGTAGGGAGAAGAGAAATGCTAGAAAAAGGTTTATTATCATTTTTTAAAAAAGTAATCAAAGAAGCAATTAAGGCGGGAATATTAATTTTACTGGTGGCATTTTTATTTAGCAAAGTTACAGGAGATTCAGTTGACTATATAGCTCTCCATCTTCTTGTCTATTCTATTTTATATTATCTACTGAGCGGAGCTATTAACTATGTGAAATCAAAACGTCAAAGTGAATAAGTGTTTTTATTTTGATTTGGAATGCAAGTAAAACGTGACTAAGAGAGGATCACTTCGATGCCGAAAGTATTTTTGATCACAATTATCTTCATTTTTGTATTAACTGTCATTTCAGATATTGTCGCTCGAATTTATATTTATCAGGGAAAGAAAATGACTTTATCAACTGATTCTTATTCTGCCTTAATGAAAATTCTGAACTTAAAACAGGACGATCTAGTATCTGAACAAACGGATCTTGAGATCATAGAGGCGAAGAATTATTATTATCATCCATTAAAAAACATCATCGCGATCAATGATTTTACCTCACCAACTGTTCACGCTCACCTTGCAACACTACATGAAGCGGGACATTATTTATCGATAAATTCGAGTGAGAAGAGTAGGCAAAGATTTCGGTTTTCAACGGTAGTGATTGCTTTTAATCGCTTGATTGTTATTCCATTCTTTGTTCTCTCTGCATTTCTACTTGATTATGAAAAAGGTCCTTCAACTCTGTTATTCAGTATTGCAACGATTTGTATTATCTACTTTGCTTATGCGACGATCTTGAGGTTCTATTTTGGGTTAGCAGAAGAGCGACGTGCGAGCCGAATCGGACTGAATTATATTGAAAAAAACTATGATCAAGAAGTATTTAAGTTTGCCAAGACTACATATCGACTATTTTATCTGCAGTATTTCTTTTTCACATTGCTTATTGCTGTTGCAATCCCTTTTATTTATTTGGTTATTTTTTTCTTTTACATCAATCTTTAACGAGGTGGAATCGAGATGAAATTAACGATCAGTGATGACTATCAGTATGCGAATCATGACGGTGTGCTAACTATTTTTACAGATGCTTTTTCGAGTTGGTGGAAAGGTATACTCTCACTTGTATTGGATACCGATCTGCGACCACCATTATATATTGCGGTTTTTGATGTTAATGAAAATGCTAATTTACAAGTCAAGATCGATAAAAAATTGTCAGTTCAAATCAATAAGCAACTTAATTACACGGTGGCAAAACGATCGGAGGAAATTAAAAACTGGCGACTGGCTTATCGGTTGTTAATTCTATTTGCGATTGCTGTCTGTGTGTTTTTAACTGTTATATCTGTGAGTGCAATTCAAGTTAGTGGCTATTATTCATTGCTGATATTATTACCCGTCTATTTGATTTTGACAGGTGTTATTTATCAGTATTTGAGATATAACCGACTGTTAGATTTGATTAAAACCGTTTGAGTGAAAAATTGAGATGAACAAATTTTAATATGACACATCTTCTAAAACCAAGATCAAAATTAATTTTGATCAGCAAAAGAGCTTAACCACATTAGACAATAAAAGGGTGGGTTTTAGTTCAAATGAAAAAACTTAATTTAACTCTAGCTATCATTGGTTTCATTCTAAGCATCTTATCTATGTATATTTTACCGATAATTATAGACGAACTTTATAGCGGCATAATCGGCTTTGTTGGGTTAGCGATGATTATGCTTTCACTCTATTTAATGAACAAGGAAAAACGATAAGTATAGATTATATTAAAAACTCACAAAATATCGATCGGAGTAACTGCAGATGATATCAAGAATCCTAGCACTTGAACTTGGTAATGACAGAGGTTTACATTCTTATAAAAATTTAAAGAAGTTATTTTACGTGTATATTTTGCCTAATTTATCAGCTGTTATTTCGGCTGTTACTCTTGGTTTGCTGAGAACATACGATCCAAAAGGTATGATTATGGTGGTTTTAGGTATCAATCTTCTTGTCGCTGTCGGTGTCCAATTTTATGCGCAACGAAATGTGTTAAGCAAATTAGATACTGAGGCATTGTTGAAATTCATTCCAGAAAAAACAGCGCAATTTATTAAACTACGATTACTTTTCTTTGTGATCAAGTTTCAGCTCCCGAGTTTTATATTCACGATTACTTTTCTTAGCTTCTTTATTGAAAGAGTTTATCTTGTATTACTTTTGTTTATTTTAATTCTACTTCTTATTAATCTGCAGATTTCGGGGGCGATTTGGCTTCGATATTGGATGAATACATGGGGGCGGTTAACGCTACAAACCTGGCAAGTTATTTTGTTTGTTGGCTTTATCAGCTTTATAGCTTGGTTTTCATTTTCAGCGTCAGAACCAGTATTTGAAGCGTTAGAAAATGTTCTGATGAATCGAGAAGCTCACCAATTATATCAGATTGATCCATCATATATTTACTCAGTCATATCGATTGTTGCGGTATTCTCAGTTGCTTCAAGTCTGTTTATCAATCGGTTAAATTTCAAAATCTTAATGCGTAATCGTGATTTAAGTTTTGAATTAAAGACGAGAAATTTAGAGCGGATTCTTGTAAGAATTTACGGTTTTGGCTTATCAAAAATTCAAAAAATATTATTTGAAAAAGATATTAAACATTTGATCAGACATAGTAAGGTAACGTTGGTCATGCACGGCTTGATGCATCTAACTTATATCGGAATGATGACTTTTTTCTTCCTTGACTTTTCTGAGATAAATCTTGAAATCTTTATGAGTCGGTTTTATTTTGTCTTTTTCCTTATATATATCATTTTTAATGGGTTCATACTTATGCCAAATAAAGAGTATACAGGTTTTGAAAATGACCTTGATGTGGCTAAAAGCTATCACATTGACATTTCAAAATCGCAATTAGTTCATGTTAAAACGAGATTACTACAAGCTATTGTTTTTCCTAAATTAACGATTATTTATGCTGGTTTTATCATCACCCTTTTAATCTTGGGTGAATACACTGTATCTTTGATTTATTTTATTAATTATTGGCAACTCTTAATTTTCGTCAAAGCATGGAGCCTTTGGATTGTGAAAAGTGCAAACCAGATGAATCATCCAAGTGAGTTGATCTCATACATCAATTTTGGTCTTATTTTAGCTTTCTTTATTCTGCTTGGTCAGGCACTTAATCGTCCGATTGAGAGCTTGTTTATCTTCCAAGGTCTAGTCTTACTAATGTTAATTGTGCTCTACTGTTTCCATCTATTTATCAACAAAGATTTTGAAAAATTTAAATCGAACGAAGGGGTTGAGTAGATGCTTGAAGTAAATGAATTGTCCTTTTCATATGATAATGAAAAAATTGTTCTCGATGAAGTGTCATTCAGGTTAGAAGAAGGTGTGATCTACTGTTTGTTAGGTGTGAATGGCGCTGGCAAAACAACATTGTTTAACTGCTTAAGTGGCTTTTTGAAAAGTAATCTGACTATAGATCAAGAGCAAATTAAGGATAAATTACTCTATATTCAGGATCAGATGCATTTTTACTTAAATCTGACTGGACTTGAATTTACTGAGCTGATTTTTTCTTTGAAAGAAAAGCACTTCGATTGTGAACAGTTTGATCAGCTACTTGATAGATTAAAGATGACAGACTACAAGGAAGAGCGGATTGCGACCTATTCATTAGGAACGAAGCAGAAGCTCGTTTTGATTATTGGTCTATTATTGGATTATCAATATATATTAATGGATGAACCGTTTGCTGCGATTGATTTTATTACTGCAGAAGTGATTACGGATGTGTTAAAAAGTGTGAAAGAAGCTGGTAAAACAATCGTCGTTTCTACGCACCAATTAGATATCGCTCAGGAACTTGCGGACGAGATTTTATTTTTAAATAATGGCAAGGTTCATCAGATTGACAACCAATTTAGCACACCACAGGAACTGAAAAATTACATTCGGGCGTATATTTAGGTGGCTGTAATTAGGAAGGTGAAAAATGATGAGTAATAAAGAGCAGGATTTAAAGAAAATTAAAAAGAGCTATCGACCTGAATTATTTCCACCAGTATTTCTGACCATCGTTTGTATCTCTCCATATTTATGGTTATTTATTGATATTGCTGATGGAAAATATGATCGCTTAAATATGCTAGCGATCTTGAGTGGTCTGTGTATTTGTATCATCACATTGACATGGACGCTCGTTTTTATTGGAATCAGGAAATATAAAAAAGAAGTTAAGGACTATTTAAGAGACCCAAATAAATATGAGTGGTAAGGGATTGGAATTGTCTATTTTGCAGACAAAGTCCATAAAAAGCATTTCAATAAAGAAATGAATAACTAAACTAGGAGTGAAACAATGTTTATCTTTGGAATTATAATCATATTACTTATGTCTACTATTATTATGATTAGTGCATGGTTTTATCTATTAAAAAGGGATAAAAAAATTATTTTTTTATTGGTCTGGCCTTATATAATCTACTTTTTATTTATCCTCAGTATTGGAATTGAGAAATTGGATATCCATATGAACAGTCAATTTTTCATCGGTTCACTCGTTTTTTTTGGAATTTATTCGTTCTTTTTCATGATGTATTTAGTACTAATGACCAAAGAAGCTCGTACAAAAAATTTAGTTTAGATGAATGAATTTCATAATTCGATAAGTAATTTAATTTTAAAGTGAGGTTAGCAAATGGAAAATATACCTGTGGAGTTGTCTAATGCTTATTATGATTCTGAAATAGTTGATGGCAAGGTGGTGATTACGAATCGGTTTTACAAGCGAAATGGCTTTGTGTTTCTTTTGTATATTTTGCTTGAGTTTTTTGGTGGACCGAGTTTTGAATGTAATCAGATACCAAGAAAATTTGTGATCACTGGTGAGACTAGCTACGTTCGATTATCTAAAAAGCTTGAGTTAGAAACGGATGGCACTGTTGAAATCATTTTTAGTAAGAAAAATATTAGGCGCTGGTTTTTTGGTGTTGTTATCCCATTTTTCTCGATGCTTATTTTATTTGTCATTCTATTTTATCAGACGATTGGTTTTTTAATCGTATCTAATTTATCATTTTCTTCAATTATATTGTTTGTAGCTATGTTAACCATGGTCGCCATTTTTGGTCAGATTAACTTGGCTTTGCTAAAACAATATCGCCAGTATAAATCCTATGATTCAGAGTATAAAGTGAGTAACTAAAAAGGAGAACTCGGGTGACTGAAAAATTAAGATCAACCAGTATATTTGCATTTATTTTCTATTGTTTAATTTTTTTACACAAGATTGTTTATCATCACTTTAATGACCCAGAATTTTTAGTGCAGATGCTATTTTTCATTGTATTTTCATTTTCAACTGCATTTTTTGAAGGGGCACTTAAATCAAATAGCAAGCGTGTTAAATGGTTAGCGACAATTGAGTTTAGTTTGCGGTCGCTTGTTTTAATCAGTCATTTATTTTATCTATTCTTTGATTTAAATTTTGTCATATCACTTATAAGTACAGGTGTCCTGTTTATGCTTAATCTAGGGGTTTACTTTTTTATTCTAAAGAGTCTGAATTTAATTGAGTTTAAGGAGGAGCCAGTTAAGTTGCCACAAGAAGTAAATGCGGAAAAATTGAGATCGTTAATTAGCACATCAGGTATGCAGACTTTGATTGGCCTAATTTTAATTTGTTTACTTCCATTTTTAAACTTGGTTTATAAGTATCAAAAAATGACCTTAATATTGTTCGTTGTGCTGATGATCTCAACTTTTAAGGTCTATATTGTAAAACTACACTTTCAACTTTCCGAAGCGATTCCTGGGCGGTCTAAATTCAAGTGCAAGCTTGAAATAGCGGGTATTGTTATCGGCTTTATGATCATTATAGCGTCTCAAGTGTTACTGTATCACACGAATGATTTGCTAAGGCCAACGATCATGTATATAGGCATTCTTTGTTGGGTTCCAGCAATTCTTTTTAAGTTACAGTTGGCTCGATGGCAAAAATCATTATTGAATGAGAGGTGATATGATGAATCAAAGTAGAAGAGAAGCACAACTTTTATTAGTAAAAATCATGACGGCTTTGATTGTATTAGTAACGATCTTTGTAATTGTCGTTAGTTTATTTTCAGATACGAGTATCCCGATGACTTTATTAATTCTGAGCCCAATGTTTTTTAGTGTAATAGGCATGTTTCAATTATCAAAAGGTGAGTAATGTACTATTCTAATTAAATCATTCCTATGACTCCATTTCCTCAATCGACATCATCGTGTCGATTTTTTGTTGTATAGAAAATTATAAAATCCGTTAGTTGTGGATGACTTTGTGTTTGTCCGGTATCTAAGGATCTTTATCAGTAAAGCCTAATGATTTGTCGTTATTCATTGGATATCAAGGCAATTTTAAGTTAGATACCTGATGATTAGCTCTTATTCGTTCCCCCTATGACGATTTTCCGATGAGACAGGGTATGATTAAGTGCTATTCGTTACCTCTAGAAAGATTTTCCGATGAGACGGGGTATGATTAAGTGCTATTCGTTACCTCTAGAATGATTTTCCGATGAGCCAGGGTACGATTAAGGGCTATTCGTTCCCCCTATGACGAATTTCCGATGAGACAGGGCACGATTAGCTCTATTCATTACATCTCTGATAATTTTTTTATTTTTTAATGATTAAAATATTCCTTTTTTGTCCTAAAGTTTGAGTTCTGCTATTATTTATTCTGCTTATTTAAGTATAGCTAGAATATATCGGGTTAAATCTAGCTTTCAAACGGTTACATCTAATCTAATCGTTTTATAGAATGGTATTAAATAGGCAGAATATGATGGGGGTGAAAATTTTTGAATGATAAAATTAAAATGATAGGCATTATTTTATTAGTTGTTGGATTAATTATTACAATTGTTTTATTAGTTAATTCAAATGATTCGAAGGTGGCTGTGGAAGAGGATCCAGTGGATGAACCGACAGAAGAGGTAACCGAAGATACAGAAGCTGTGATTGAAAGTAATAAAGAGTTAATTGAAAATGGTGGCTTTGAAGATGGGCGGGAGCCGTGGATCAATTATCGTTCTGCGCAGATTGAGGTTACTGATGAGGAAGCACATAGTGGTTCTTATAGTTTATTAGTGACTGATCGCGTGGCAACGGTTGATGGACCACAACAGTTGCTTACTGAAAAGGTTAGGGCTGGTGGGACGTATCAATTTTCAGCTATGATTAAGTATGTCGACGGACCGGATCAGAAGGGATTTAATTTTAATATTCAAAATGGACCGAGTTGGGAAAACATTGATGTGATGGCAAGTTCAACGATTAGTAAAGGCGAATGGAGTTTGATCGAAGGGACGTATACGATTCCTGAAGATGCCGATTTATCACAAAACTTTATTTTTATTGAGACGTCTTATGCAGATCCAGCAGACCCAGAGACGGATTTAATGGACTTCTATGTTGATGATGTCTCATTTGTTGATATTTCAGAGGTTCCTAATTTATTATCAAATAGTGATTTCGAAGCGGGGCTTGATCCGTGGGAAAACTATGGTGATGCAGTTGTAGAGGCCACTGATCAAGAAGCTTACAGTGGTTCAAATAGTTTACTTGTTTCTGGAAGAAAGGCTTCAACGAATGGGCCAAAACAAGATATCACGGGAATGATCGAAGCTGAAACAAACTATGAATTTTCAGCGTGGGTGAAGTACGATCAAGGTCCTGATGAAAAAGAATTTAATTATAACATTCAGAATGGTCCGAGTTGGGAAGGCATCGATGTGATGGGGACTTCAACAATTGCCAAAGGTGAGTGGGGCTTAATTGAAGGGACTTATACTGTTCCAGAAGATGCAGATCTATCTGAAGGATTTATTTTTATCGAAACATCGTTTGCTGATCCAGCAGATCCAGAAATTGATTTAATGGATTTCTATGTTGATCAAGTGACGTTTGGAAAAGCACGTCGAGCAGTTTCTGGTGAACAAGCTCAAGGTGTTGTTCATGAAGGTACTGAAGCAGTTGCTAGGACGCCTGGCAATCATAATCCGCTTGTGAGTCATAAATTTGGTGCCGATCCAAACGTGATGACTTATGATGGCAGAGTTTATGTGTATTTAACGAGTGATGAATATGAATATGATGCACATGGAAATGTCGCTGATAATTCTTATGCTGGGATTAATACGATCACTGTTTTATCATCGGCAGATATGGTTAACTGGACAGATCATGGAGAGGTTCCGGTTGCTGGTCCAAATGGTAAGGCGCAGTGGGCGGTTAACTCATGGGCTGTTGCTGTTGGTCATAAAGAAATTGATGGGGAAGATAAGTTTTTCATGTACTTCTCTAATAATGGATCGGGAATTGGCGTGTTGCAAGCAGATTCTCCGCTAGGGCCATGGGAAGATCCGATTGGTCGAGCCTTAATTGATGGCAGTACACCAGGTACTCAAGGTGTGCTGTGGATTTTTGACCCGGCTGTTTTAATTGATGATAATGGGGATGGTTATCTCTATTATGGCGGAGGCGTTCCAACAAGTGGTGGGGAACCTACTCAAGAAGAAGCTGAACACCCACAAACTGCAAGGGTGATCAAACTGAGCGATGACATGATTGACACAGTTGGTGAGGCACAATTAATCGATTCACCTTACCATTTTGAGTCGAGTGGGATTCATAAGTACAATGGGAAGTATTACTACACGTATAGTACGAATTTCTCTGGAGAACGTGGAGACGATGATCCGGGATATGCAGATATTGCTTATATGATGAGTGATCATCCGATGGGGCCGTTTACTTATCAAGGTGTTGCTTTAAGAAATGGATCTGAATTCTTTGGTGTCGGGGGTAATAACCACCAAGACTTCTTTGAATTCAAAGGTCAATCATATGTTGCCTATCATGCACAGACTTTAGGAAAAGCATTGGATACAGTACAGGGCTACCGCTCGCCACATATCAATAAAATTGAGTATGATGGAAATGGTAATATTATTGATACGATTGCTGATATGGAAGGGGTCGAGCAAATCGCTAACTTGAATCCATATCAAAGAATTGAAGCAGAGACGATTGCGTGGAGTGCTGGAATAGCGACGCAAGACTCAGAAGCACCAGGCAGTATGTTAGAGGATATGAATCTTCATGTGACAGATATTCATGCCGGCAACTGGATCGCTGTTTCTCAAGTTGACTTTGGTTCAAATGGCGCGAAAACTTTTGCCGCCAATGTTGCAGCGACTGTTGGTGGTACAATCGAGGTTCGCCTAGGTAGTGCAGATGGTGAACTGATTGGTACACTTGAAGTGAGTCCGACTGGTGGGGAAGAAGAGTGGGCTGTTTTTGAGACAGATGTTGATAGCGTCTCAGGTGTTCACGATGTTTACTTTGTATTTACTGGTGAAGGAGACGATCAGTTATTCAACTTTGATTACTGGACGTTCACAGAAGCAAACTAAATATAGAAAATAAAAATACTAGCTATTCAGTTTTTCAACTTGATAGCTAGTATTGTTTTTTGCTCTTAATCTCAAAGTGAATGTTAAATTAACGGTATTGAGTTGGAGTGATCAACACTCTTCAATAAAAAATGAGCAATGTTTTATCTAAACAATGCTCAATAGTCTATGAAAGTATGGATTCGGGTTATACACTTATCAAAGACATCATCTGGAGCCTTACCCACAACTTTCATATTTCTTGATCTCCAGTCAATACTTTTAATATGATCTGTCAAAATAACCCCATCAACTTCTAATCCAATAGGTAACTCAATTTCAAAAGGATAACCTTTTTTCTGCTTAGTTATCGGGCAAACTATTGCTAAATTTAGTACCTCATTAAACTTTTTAGGGGAGATGACAATCGCTGGTCGATATCCTGCTTGTTCTCTACCTGATTGTGGCGTAAAGTTTAATAAAACCAAATCACCCTTCTCAGGTGCATTCATCACCATACTTCATTCCCCTCTGGCTTGCCCCAATCAACATAATCATGTCTATTTTCATCTGTTACTCTGGCTAATAATTCATCTAATGTTGGCTCACCTTCAATTGGTTCGATAAAAATCCCTTTTTCTGATTCAGTAAATTTAACATCTGAACCATTAGAAATCCCGTATTTTTGTGCTAATCTTTTTGGAATTCTAACCCCAATTGAATTTCCCCACTTTTGTGCAGTTGTTCTCATATTCACTTCTCCTTTCTTATCATCATATCACGCCTTTTTAAGTTTGTATATACAGTATATACATGGCGAGGAGTTTTATTCACTCAATAAATAATTTTCAAGGCTTATCAAAAAAATAGGTCATTTGAAAGTCTAGTTTGAGACAATTCAGATGACCTGCTTCATTGGATTTAAAATGACTTAATCTATTTTAACAAATTGAATCGCTTCAATTTCTAGTCCTGGTTTAGTAAAATCTAGGCTTAATTCGTATAAACCAGCTTCAAGTTCAATCTTTGGTAGTTTACGTTTAATTGATTTTCCGTCTGTGCCGTTTGTTTGTGCGGTTGCGACGATTTCGCCGTTGATCACAATGTTACACGCTGTTTGGGCAAGGTCAGTTCCTGGCGATGACATCTCAACAAACATTCGGTATTTACCAGCTTCTTCAACGTTAAAGAAAACAGTTGATGTTGCTGATGGGGTAACTACTCCATCTTCCGCCAAGTGGTGAACTTGTTCTGGCTGCTCATGGTGAGTCGGTGCTAGTTTTCCAAATGAGTCATCAAACGTTTGCTTACGATTAAAGACAGGTGCTTCGATTAAAAATTGACAAATATTAATCGCGGATCGTTGCAATTCACCAACAGTTAACGTGCCAGCCTCTAACGCGTCGATCGTCCGGTCCTCACTCGCATTCACTTCTGCTCCGTAGTTCGCGACAACCATATAGAGATCATTTTGTGCTCGAACCATATGATGAGTATTTCTCCTGTCAGCTTCACCCGCTTCAATCGGATCGTTCATATGTGCCCACCAGTCAGTCATCACAATCCCGTCAAAGCCCCATTCCCCGCGTAGAATCGTTGTGTTAAGGTCATAATTGGATGCTGTCCAGTGCCCGTTGATTGGATTATATGCTGTCATCATCCCTTTTGCGCCACCTTCTTTAACAATCATTTCAAACCCTTTTAAGTAAAGCTCACGTAGTGCACGCTCAGAGACGACTGCCTCAACTTTCGTTCGTGATTGTTCTTGGTTGTTGGCGGCAAAATGTTTTGGTGTCGCATGGGCGCCACCTTTGACAATCCCACGTGAATTTGCAACTGCCATCATGCCAGTTAAAAATGGATCTTCAGAAAAGTATTCGAAATTACGCCCATTAAGCGGATGGCGTCTTAAGTTCATTCCAGGCCCTAATAACATGTCAATTTGATTGCGAACAAGCTCTTTTCCTTCATAGACGTAAAGTTCTTCAACTAAAGCTTGATCCCAAGTGGCAGCGAGCAATGTTCCAATTGGCACTTGGGTTGCTTTTTGTCCTGTATCCATCCGAATCCCAGATGGCCCGTCTGCCGTACAAGCAACAGGTAACCCATAGTTTAACAATGAATCACTGACACCACCAAAAGCTGAGGCAGTTCCAGGTGTAACGAGTGGACTAACCATTCCTTCACCACGAACGAGGGTCGCCAAATCTTGGTTGGAAAATTGTGCGACAAATGTTTCGATCGCTACTTTCCCTTCAGCAACATCTTGTAATTTATAGCCTTTATCACCCGTTTGTACAAGCGACTCCGGCATTCTTGCTTCGATTCTCTCCTTAATTGAGCTTTGTCGAGTCGGTACATCAACATAAGTCTCTTGATAGCGCCCATCAGCTAACTTTTCACCCGGCTTAAGTCGCTTAAATGCTTCGACTGGAGCTAACGCCTCCTCTAGTTGTTCGACTAAACGTGTTTCTGAAACAAGATAACCTGCTTTCCCATCAACTTCAACTCGCTCCGTTTGTCTGACGCTTGATCCAATATGAAATAAATAATCACCAGCCTCAAGCACATAAGCTGACCGATAACCCGTCACCCCAGCATCATCGTATGAAGCAAATGAATCAACCGCAAACCGCAATGTTAACGTCTCTGATTCACCCGGCCCCAGTAAGTCAGTTTTTGCAAAAGCAACGAGTGACCGTGTTGGCTGACCAAGCTCACCCTGAGGTGCTTCAAGATAGACTTGAACGACTTCTTTTCCTGAAAAATTCTCCCCAGTATTTTTAACGGTTACTTCAAATTCAATCTGCTCCAACCCTGCTGAGAGGACTGTGCGTCCAGGTGCGCAGTCGAGTTTAAATGTCGTATACGATAAACCAGAGCCAAATGGAAATTGAACTTTTTCTGGAGCAAATGTTTCAAAATAACGATAGCCGACATAAATATCCTCAGCATAAATATTTTTGAGATCATCACCATAGTTTGCAGATGATGGATAATCATCAATTGAATAGGCGACCGTATCTGGTAGTTTTCCACTCGGTGTCACATCACCAACGAGGACGTCACTTGCCGCTCGGCCACCTTCCATCCCACCGTGCCACGTATAAATTAATGCTTGAATTGGATAATGCTCAAGCCAGCTCGTATCAATAATATTCGATGTATTTAAGACAACTACGACACGATCAAAGTGCGTCGTGACAAGTTTGATCATTGTTAACTCATCATCTGTCAATAAGTAGCTTCCTTGTTCAGCGGCATTATCTTGATCTTCACCAGCGGTACGGCCGATTACGATGACGGCTTTATCTGACTCTTCACTGGCGTCCTTGACGATCTGGTCAGTCAGAGGCATCTCCTTTTGATGCCAAGGTTCTGCAGCCCAACCGCCACCTCCGTTATCAAATGGATGATCTTGAATCCACTCATGATAAATTGTCGCTAAGTTTTCATTGATTACGAGTTGATTTTTTTCACGTAAACTATCAATTAAATTTGTTGTATAGTTGACATTGACACTTCCGCCAGAACCCGTACCACTGCGATAATAGTCTGTTTGGACGCGCCCGAAAACTGAGATGCGCTCACCTTGTTGAAGCGGTAACGTGGCGTGATCATTTTTTAACAAAACAGCACCATCAGCAGCGACTTGACGACTAAATTCAGCAAATCCTTCTAACGGTACCCCGATTAATTGATTATTCATTAGTCATACCTCCAATAGCTCAAAATAAATCATCTTTCTATTAGCTTATCAGAAAACGGTTACATTTGATACAGGAATAAGTAGTGGTGAATACTAGTGATAAAGAGAGATTGGCTAAACGATAAGGTAATAATCTATAAAAATAACTAGTAATTTTCGTTAAAATCTTGTATAACTAGTGTGAAAGCTTGATTTTGATTGGGTTTACTTCAGAGTAGAGAGGAAAAATGAGTCATCATCAGCTAGACAAATATTTAATCGCTTGATATAATCTGACACAAATAAAAAATAATTAATTAAATTAATTTAACAAAGTATTTATCTGTGTCTATTTTAGTTAATATTGACTAAAAGATTAAGGTTATTTAAAGTGTTATCACTTTGTAAGCGTTAACAAAGTAACTGTTAGTTTAATGGAGAAGTAAAAATTAAAGACAATAAAATAATCTGAAGAAGGGATGAAGCTTAAATGACGATGAGGACAGAACAAGTTCCTTTAAGAGGTGTTTGGCATGATCAGCCCGCCGAGAAATGGGAAGAGGCATATTTATCGGGAAATGGTGAAATGGGGTTATTAGTTTTTGGCGATCCGAAAGAGGAAACGTTGATTGGCAATCATGCACAATTGTTTTTACCGATGGGGAATCAATTTGTTGTGCCGGATTTAAGAGCAGAATTACCTGAGTTTAGACGGATCATTCAAGAGCAAGGCTATCAAGCCGGGCTGGCGTATCACTATCAAAAGGCACTTGACAAGGGCTATCCTGGTTTGACGATGAGTGATCCTTACCATCCGGCATTTCAGCTGCAACTAAAAACAGCTGTTGCGACAGTGTCAAATTATTGGAAAAGTATTGATTACCAAACAGGTGAAATAACCGTTAATTATCAAGCAGATCAACATACTTACCAAAGTCGCTCATTTGTTTCTCGTGCAGATGGTTTGATTGTTTATCAATTAAAAACGACTGCTGATCAACTTGAGGTTGAATTAGCACCAGCTATTTTCCAAGTCCCACAATTAGCTGGCGAACTGGTTTGGACAGATGATGGATTTCATTTGCACTATCATTACACAAAAACATCAGGTGGTTATACGACTGTTGGTCAAATCGTTGCTCCAAATGGTACGATTGAAATTGATCAAGGTCGAATGCGAATCACGAATACAGATCACGTTTTGTTAATCATTAAAATTATTCCTGAATTAACTGATCGACAATTTAATTGGGCTGAAGTAAGCTATGAGGCATTGTTTAACCGACATAAAGGTCTTCATCAAGAGCTGTTTGATCGGGTTGAGCTTAAGTTAACAAACGATAATGACCGTGTTCGTAGTTTTCAAGATTTAATCTCAGATGCTCAAACGTCAAATGATTTACCGAAGGCATTAATTGAAAAAATTTATGATGCTGGTCGCTATATGTATATTTGTAGTGCGGGTGTTGCTACGCCTAATCTTCAGGGAATTTGGAGTGGTACATTTCAGCCAGCATGGAGTGGGGATTATACATTTGATACGAATGTCCAGCTTTCGATAGCTTCTGCCTTAACGAGTCATTTAGAAGAAGGGCTTCACGGTTTATTCAATTTAATCGATTCTTTATTACCTGGTTTTCGGGAAAATGCAAAGTTTTATTATGATTCTAGAGGAATAATGGCACCTGCTCATGCGAGTAACTATGGTCAGCATTTGCATTGGAATGAAGAATGGCCACTTCAAATTTGGACGTGTGGAGCGGGGTGGCTTGGTCATTGGTATTTTCAATATTATCGCTTTACTGGTGATCGATCGTTTCTGCAAAATATTGCTGTTCCGTATTTAGAAGAGGTTGCCTTATTTTATCAAGATTTCCTCGTTGAAGATGAAGATGGCACTTACCGCTTTACACCGTCTTATTCGGCAGAGAATGGAGCTGCTGATAATGCGACACAAGATGTAGCTGTGGCGAAGGAAGTGTTGAGCAATTTAATTAAAAGTTATCAAATTTTGGGTCTCGAATCAGATAAACTGGTGCTTTGGCAAGCAATGCTTGATCGATTGCCAGCCTATCAAATTAATCAAGAAGGTGCTTTAAAGGAGTGGCTAACTCCAGATAAGGGGGAGAATTATAACCATCGCCATTTCTCACATCTGTATCCGATCTTTCAGAGTCGTGAATTTACTGAAGAAACGAATCCGCAAATGTTCAAAGCGAGTCGGGTTGCCTTTGAAAAACGGTTAGAGGCGTGGCTCTTGAATGAAGAAGGGGAGACGACTTCAACACATGGCCGAATGCATACGGCCTTATGTGCGACACAATTCCATATGCCTGAATTAATAAAAGAAGTGATCATGCTCGTGATTAACAATAATTGTTTCTATCCGTCATTAATGATGAGCCATTATGACAATCAAGAAGTATTTAATGTTGATGGAAATGGTGCTTTTCCTCAAGTGATTCATGAGATGCTGGTGGATTATCATCATGAAACATTGTATTTATTGCAAGCTCTGCCAAGCGATCTTGATTGTGGCGAACTCTCAGGTGTACGATTACCGGATCAAATAACGGTCAAGCAATTAAAGTGGGATTTAAAACGAGCGAAAGTTCAGTTGTCATTAGTAAGTAAGATCGATAAACAATTAAAAATTAAATTGCCACTCTATCCAAATGCTGTGTTAGCAAATCAGTCACAAGCGAGTTTCAGTTTAAATTTAGTCGCAAATGAATTAAAAATGATTGAAATAAAATTGTAAGATTTTTTGACAAGGAGGTTTTACCATGAGATGGATTAGAGAACAAATTTTAAATTTAAAATTTAGTCATAAATTGATGGGTGTTTACCTCCTTGTCACAGCAATTCCAATCATTTTCGTTGGTGTATATTTAAATATTGGGATGCGAAATGTCATGCTTAATAATGCCATTTCTGAAACGGAATCAAATCTAGATAAAATCGAAATTCGACTCGATACGGTTTTAAGCCGAATCACACAAATCTCAGATTTAATTTATATGAGCCGCGATATGGATTTGCTACTAAGTGGTGAATATGAAACGACATTAGATATGTATAATGCTTATTCAAGCTATCCCGTTTTTGATGATTTCTTAAAATATTATGATGAGGTTGAGACGATTCAATTTTATATGACGAGTCCAATGATCACCAACTCTTATTTTATTTATGCGGATGAAAAGATTAGTAGTCAAGCTTGGTATCAAGATGCGGTCGATAATCGCGGTAAAATTAATTGGATTATTAAAGAAGAGCAGTGGACAGGCAAGTCGTATCTCGCTTTAACACGATCAGTTTATGGTGAAAGGGATCAATTTTTAGGTGTCCTTGCCATCTATCTTTCTCAAGAAAAATTAAAGGAAATCGTTGATAGTGAAATCCATGATGTGTTTATTGTTTTAGATGAAGAACGGATTATTTACAATCATAATCAAGAATTATTGTTTACTTATCCAGATTTTTTAAATGGTTTACCTGAAAATGATTTAGAGACTCAGTTGTATGATTACCATTATCGTGGTGAGGATGTCACAATTAATCTACATCGCCTTCAACCACAAAAGAGTTTAATTAATGAGCTCCAAATAGCGACGATTATTCCGGTGGAAACGTTGATGGAGCAGCCTAATGCCATCTTTACTCGGGGTTATTGGATTATCTTTCTTGCCCTTGTCATTTCGGTATTTTCATTCTGGTTATTTAGTCAAGTGTTTGATTCAAGAATTAACGTTTTAAAACATGCGATGACAAAGGTTGCTCGAGGGGAATTTAATATTAAACCTAGGATTAAGGGTGATGATGAAATTGGTGAGGCGTATGGTGAGTTATACCAAACGTCGCAAAGTTTACAGAAATTAATAGATGAAGTCTATGTGCATAAAATTAAGGAAGAACGTTGGCGCCGTCAACAAAAAGAATCAGAATTTAAAATGCTCTCTAGTCAGATTAATCCGCACTTTTTATATAACACGCTCGAAATGATTCGGATGAAGGCGATCGTTAATCAAGATAAAGAAGTCGCGACATTGATTCGAAAGTTAAGTAAAATGATGCGTTCAGCTTTAGAGCGGACAGATCGTCCAGTGCCACTAACAGATGAACTTGATTTAATTAATACCTATTTAGAAATTCAACAAATGCGTTTTGGTGATAGGCTGACTTATGAAATAAACATTGATGGCGATTTTTCAGATTATCAAATCTTTCCGTTACTGATTCAACCGTTAGTTGAAAATGCCATCATTCATGGGCTAGAACCCAATTTGGAGTTGGGGGAAATCATTATTTCAGTTGTTCCTAATCGTGATCACTTAAAAATCATTGTCGCTGATAACGGTGTAGGCATGACTGCCCACCAACTTGAGGAGCTAAACAAACGACTGGATCGAGAGGAAGATTTGTCTGGAAAACAAATTGGTGTCCGTAATGTTCATCAACGGATTAAGCTCTTTTATGGTGATGCATATGGCTTGACGATCTCAAGTCAATTCCAGATTGGAACAACACTTACGATTACACTTCCATTAGATCAGACGAATAACTATTAAAGGTAGGGATAAATCATGTATAAAGTCTTACTGATTGATGATGAGCCTATTATTAGGGATGGAATGAAGCAAATAATTGACTGGGAACAATATGGCTTTACGATATGTGGTGATAGTGCAAATGGTCGTGACGGTCTAGAATTAATTCGGACGTTAAAACCTGATTTGGCTTTTGTTGATATCCGAATGTCTGGCATGTCAGGGATCGAATTGGTTGAACAGGCGAAACAGGCAGGTTATTCAGGTAAGTTTGTGATTCTTTCAGGTTATTCAAGCTTTAGTTATGCGCAAGAACTCATTAAATTAGGAATTCATTCATATTTACTAAAACCGATTGATGAGGATGAACTTGTTGAAATTTTAATTGAAATCAAGCAAATTCTTGATGGAGAACGGCTAATTAATTCTGAATTAACTGCTTATTATGATTTGACAGAAGAACAAGCATGGCGAGCCGTGATTGATGGTCGGCTTGAGGAGTGGCAACGCTCAGTCTATGTAAAAAATCAGGTTGGTCCATTTTTACTGACTGGCATAAAATTACGGAAAAAATGTAAACGGGATCAGATTAAGAATGAGTTAATTCATGTGGTTAGTCCAACTGCAAAAGTCATTTTTAAAGATTATCTGATTTATTTACTTTATTTAAATCAAGATCAAGAGACGGTTGAACAAGAACTTCTTGAGATCCTAAGTTACATTCAAGCAAAACATGATCCCGATGCGTCTGCTAGTTTAGCAAAAGAATACAATTATCTTGTTGATACACAGAAAGCAATTGATCAAATTGCTGATTTACTGGATCGGGGTTATAGTTTTTCAAATCAACAGTTGTTCCAACATTCACTTAATCAATACGCTCATTTAACCGCGTTAGATCAACAACAAATTAGCACTAAAATTGTTCAAGCAATAGAATTTAAAGACCATTCATTGTTACTAGAACAAGGTGAAAAAATTATTGACCATTTTCAAAACCAAGCGCTCATTAAAGAAAACGTTCAAATCGAGATGCTTGAACTCGTATTATTGATTACGCGAAAGATCAAAAGTCAATACCCAGACACAAATCTGCCATCGAAACATGAGTGGGTTGACTTGGTCTATCAATCGTATAATTTAGCAGAATTAATTGATCATTTAATCGAGCAATGGTGGCTTCTAACTGAAGAGATTAATGGTTTTGTGATTACATCTGATGATGACAGTATTGGGAAAATTATTGCTTATATTGATCAATATTATGCACGTGATTTAACATTAAAGCGTCTATCTGATTTATTTAATTATAATCGTTCATATTTAGGCAAGAAATTCAGAAAAGAGACCGGACAATATTTTCATGAATATTTAGAAGAAGTTAGAATTGAGAAGGCAAAGAATTTATTAGCAACGAGTCAAGAGAAGGTTTATGTTATTTCGGAGCTTGTTGGCTATAGCAATATGGATTATTTTTATAAAAAATTTAAAAATCATGTCGGTAAAAGCCCGAAAGAATATCAAAAATCACTCGAAACTGAAATGAACAACTAATGATCGACTGTTATTAAGTAACTCAACTTTTGCATATTTTATTTTGAGCGTTGATCGCAGTGGCATGAATAGTTGCTAATCGTGCCCTTACTCACGCGAAAATTAATAGTTAGGTAACGAATAGTTACTAATCATACCTTACTCGAGTGGAAATCATGGGCTTAGCACTAACAAAATTATTCGTGTCTTATCCTCAATCAATCTAAATATAAAGCTAAAAATATAACGGCAAAAGTTGAGTAAGTAAATTTAGGTAGTGTAAAAAGTTCTATGAAAAGATACTGAATTGGAGGATGAATTCAAAATACAATATGTTTTTTGA
>NZ_BAABDL010000102.1:0-1563 GCF_039539605.1 Amphibacillus indicireducens
CCGCCGTATACGAGAACCGTATGTACGGTGGTGTGAGAGGGACGGAGGTTAGTCACCTCCCCCTATCTCAATTCGATTCGAACTGTTTATCAAATCGAATGATAAATGGGGTATTTATAAGCAGAAGGGATTTTTAACTATGAATGAATCATTACAGTCAGTTGATATAAAAGACATCATGATTGCCTATCAAAGAATTAAAGATGTCGTTAAACGCACACCCCTACAAAAAGATGTTATTTTGTCAGATCGTTATAATTGTAATGTCTATTTAAAGAGGGAAGATCTACAAGATGTTCGCTCCTTTAAAATTCGTGGAGCATATAATTTCATGCAAAGCTTAACAAAGGAAGAGCTTAAGCGCGGTGTTGTTTGTGCAAGTGCAGGTAATCATGCACAAGGTGTTGCCTATTCATGTCAAGCGATGAAAGTGAAAGGTACGATTTTCATGCCTGCAACGACGCCAAGACAAAAAGTTGACCGAGTCGCCTTTTTTGGCGGTAACTATGTTGATATTATTTTAACTGGTGATACTTATGATGATGCATCTGATGAATCGAAAGCATACTGCGAAAAGCATGGCATGACATTTGTGCATCCATTTGATGATTATCGGACGATTGTAGGCCAAGGTACGATCGGCTTGGAGATTTTAGAAGATATGGATGAGCCAATTTCACATGTTTTTATGGCAGTGGGTGGTGGTGGACTAATCTCTGGCGTTGGCTCTTACATAAAGGAAATTAGCCCTGAAACACAGGTAGTTGGGGTTGAGCCTGCTGGTGCTGCTTCAATGCAAGCGGCATTGACAGAAAACCAAGTTGTTAAACTTGATGAAGTAGACAAGTTTGTTGATGGTGCAAGTGTGAAACAAATTGGTGATTTACCTTTTGCCATTGCAAAAAAAGTCGTTGATCAATTTGCCACCATTCCTGAAGGGAAAGTTTGCAATACGATTTTAGATCTTTATAATGAAAATGCAATTGTAGCGGAGCCTGCAGGTGCGTTACCTGTAACAGCATTAGATGATTTTAAGGATGAGATTGTCGGAAAAAATGTTGTTGTCATTGTTAGTGGTGGGAATAATGATATTGATCGTATGCAGGATATTAAAGAGCGAGCACTGATATATCAAGGATTAAAGCACTATTTTATCGTTAATTTCCCTCAGCGTGCAGGTGCACTTAGGGAATTTCTTACACTTGTTCTTGGTGAAAATGATGATATTACGCGGTTTGAATATACGAAGAAAAATAATCGCGATCGTGGACCGGTTCTCGTGGGCATCGAGTTGCAAGACAAGAAAGATTATCAACCATTGATTGATCGCATGCATAAACATGAATTTTCATATATTGAATTAAATAAAGATGAAGATTTGTTTCACTTTTTAATCTAATCAGTGATCAGGTGCGGTGTTCTACAACACCCACCTTATTTTTATGTTGTGATCACAAAATAGCATTAAATTTGTATTGCTGATATTATTGTCCTGACTTTCGTAGTTCCAAATGACAAATAGTATTGAAAGTGTTGATTTTATCAAACAAATCAGCACTTTTT
>NZ_BAABDL010000103.1:0-2993 GCF_039539605.1 Amphibacillus indicireducens
ATGAAGCAGATCCAACAGGTCAATCAAAAATTGAACCGACGCGTTCAGAAGCTTAAGCCAAGCGAACATTTTTTTTTTGATTTAGATTCAGCCAATTTCACGACTTGTGGCAAACAATACGGCACAGATTACAATGCCCATTACCAAACCACCGGCTATCATCCGCTCGTGTTGTTTGATGGCTTAACGGGTGATTGTATCAAAGCCGTTCTTCGTGCAGGTAACGTTTATACGTCTCGTAACGTTGTCAGCTTTATTGGCCCTGTGATCAAGGAATATGAGAAAATGAATCCAAGAAAGCATGAATAAAAGCACCATAGCAACTGTTAGAATTAAGCTGATTAAAATAGCAGGTAAAGTAATCAACACAGCCCGTTATACGACCTTCAAACTATGTAGCAGTTGTCTTTATAAAAAACACTTTTGGTTCGCCTTGAAAAAAATTCAGGGCATACCGCTTATTGAGTGACCCAATCAATAGCCATTCATCATTTTAAAAACTGAAATCATCTCGAGGGATAAGTCTGCCCATTTTTAAGTTTGATAGGAAAAAGTGGATAGAGAAAAGTGAAAATTTAACGAGCAACCATACTTATTTAGTTATAAAAACTAAATTTCCCTAACTGGCATTCACTTTTGGCAATTTAATGGGCAAATCACCTATAAAAAATCAAGTTATGAATAATGCAGGAATAGTGCCTCAGATTGGTAACAACATTTAATGATGGAAATTTGACAAGATCAATTATTATTTGTAAATGATAAAGAACTTAATGATTGTTGTGATGCAGTTATATAACGAACCACTAGCTCGTTATGGATTACTTGCATTGTAAAAATAAGCTTCACGAATCACACCCTGACGTTAAGATTGAATCGGGATTTTTATAAAAATCAGAAAACTAAATAAAATATCAAAAATATTTTTAGGGTGGAAAAAACCGACTAAGGACTGTTTATAATTAAGATACAAAGTTTATTGTTGAATTGGATAGAATTTACGAATTCATCGTCACGTAACTTAAGGCAGACCTCTAACAAGTAGATCCAGAGTATGGATAGAAAGATAATAGACACAGAAAAAAGGTGGAATTGTGATATTGCAAATGAGCTATTGATCGATGATGTGTTAAATCCATTGCTAAATATTATCTATTCATATAAATCAAGTCGATATTATAATGACGCTCCTACGGCATATAAACAAGTTCTGAGTAAATAAAAAAACTTCAACATAAAGGGGATGATTTCTTTATCATTGAATGAGCCTAAACGATTAGATTGGTCTTGCTGAGTGGTTTGATAGAATACACTTAATGTAATTCCTAGAAGGTTCAACACTTTTAGGGATTGAAGGAAAATCAAAAATAACTGTGCAAAAATACGAGGGGGATTGCTATTGGATAAAGTAACTATCATGAGCCGTAAAAGGTTTTTAGAGTGGGTACCTCCAGTTTCAAAAGAACAAGTTGTAGCTATTAGAATTGGGGATAGAGCGCCAGTCAAAGATGCAGCTTCAGATCGCTATACAGATACACTATCTTTAGCCTTTTATGATGAATGGACTTTTGCTGATGAAATTGACCGTAATACACCTGTAGGCAGTAACAGATTGACCGAAAAAGATAAAATTATTATAGATGATTATATTGATAAGTATTCTGATAGGTATTTTGTACTCCATTGCGAGCAAGGAATCAGTCGTAGTTCAGCTATCGGTTATTATATCTTAAAACGGCTAGGTTATAAAGAAGAGCTGAACGAAAAAAAAGACAGTGCGTTATATTTACCGAATATCGAAGTATATGGCCTTCTGATTGGGAACCCTTATACAAAGAAAACAGCAACTAAATTAAGGAAGGAGTTAGATTATCCAGAGTGACATAAGAAAGTGACATTCAAGAAATCTAGAAAATAGTGAATTTATAAAGGGAATATGATGAATTTTTTAAAGACTTGTTAAAATATACCTGTATCGAATTCTGGATGAGAAAATAGAAAAAGAATATTTGCTATGGAATTGTAGGACTAAACAATATTATTAATTCTTAGCACAACTTAATTTATAGAAGAAGTCAAAAATTTTTGATACTAAATAAAAATAATATTAAAGTTTTAACTCTATCACACAATTGAATTATATCTTCAGTATGATTCACCTGTTTACAAATAATATCTAACTATACTAGCATCACGTTATTAATGGAATATCAGACTTTAATCACAAAAATAAAGGAATTTTGAATGTAAGAGTTGCAAAGAGATAGCGAATAGTGTTTACAGTATAAAAATAGAGAAAGTTTGAGAAGTAGACAGTGTAACAGTTTACTTAAAGAACTGATTAGACTATTAAAACTAAGACGGATGGGAGATCTTAACATGAGTGATTTAAAAAAATATTTAGTAATAGATGAAAAAAAAATTAAAAGAATCTATTAATAATCATAATAGATTAGGTAAATTAGAAGTCATTTCAAATGATAAAAATTACTGGATAAATCTATTTACTTATGATGGAAATAGGACAGCTTTAGAAAACTTTATGCTATATAGAACAGCTGCTGCATTCAACTTATATAAATCTGGATTTGATGACGCAGACATAACTACTCCAGCATTAAATAATTTAAAAGATAGGCTTTTATCTCTACCAAGTGTTAAAGAGGTAAAAATGGGAAAAGAGATTAATGAAAAAGATAGAGCATTTCTAATTAGCTTGAATAATGGGAAAGAGTTATATTTGGAATCAGACACTGCAAACTCATTGATGGAAGATCTGGGGAATTTCTTAAGAAAAATTATAATAAAAACAAAAGAAATACCAAAGGGATTAAATTGGGCACAAGCTACTTATATTGAAAAATATAATTTGGATAAAAGCAAGTCTAATAATTATTACGTCCCATTTAGAAATTATTACTTTTACCTAGATTATTCATAGCCCAATCATAAAACCTGAATAAACCGCATCAAATCAATTAAAAATAACCAAT
>NZ_BAABDL010000104.1:0-31797 GCF_039539605.1 Amphibacillus indicireducens
AAGCTACAGCTACTACTGCCTTCACTGTTCGGGACTTTCACCCTAGAGTCTGCACCCATGCTGGGCACACAACGGATAAAAGTCAAAGTCAGGATATACTTGACTTTGACTTTTATCACATGAGTTATTATTTATCGTTTTCGTCTTCTACTTCTTCATAGTCAGCATCAACGACGTCATCATTGGTATCGCCTGCTTCATTTGCCTGTTGAGCTTGTTGTGCTTGCTCATAAAGCTTAACTGATAAAGCTTGAACTTCTTGCTCTAAAGCTTCTTTCTTCGCTTTAATCGCTTCGATATCGCCATCTTCAAGCGCTTTTTTCAATTCATCTTTTGCAGCTTCTGCTTTTTGCTTTTCGTCTTCAGAAACTTGATCTTTAAGATCTTTGATCAGCTTATCTGTTTGGAAAACAAGTTGATCTGCTTCGTTGCGAAGATCAATTTCTTCCCGACGTTTTTTATCTGCTTCGGCATTTTCTTCAGCATCTTTTACCATTTTTTCTACTTCTTCATCACTTAAACCTGATGATGATTGAATCGTAATTGATTGCTCTTTATTTGTGCCTAAATCTTTTGCTTTAACATTAACAATCCCATTTGCATCAATATCAAAAGTAACTTCGATTTGTGGTACACCACGTGGTGCTGGTGGAATATCAGTTAATTGGAAACGGCCTAACGTCTTGTTGTCTGCAGCCATTTCTCGTTCACCTTGTAAAACATGAATATCAACTGCAGTTTGGTTATCTGCCGCTGTTGAGAATACCTGTGAGTGGCTTGTTGGGATCGTTGTATTACGCTCAATTAGTCGTGTTGTTACACTACCCATTGTTTCAATTCCTAATGAAAGTGGCGTAACATCTAATAATAGAACATCTTTAACATCACCTTGAAGCACTCCACCTTGAATCGCCGCACCTAATGCAACAACCTCATCAGGGTTTACACCTCTTGAAGGTTCTTGACCTGTTTCTTTCTTCAATGCCTCTTGAACAGCAGGAATACGAGTTGAACCACCAACTAAAATAACTTTGTCAATTTCTGATGCACTTAAGCCCGAATCTGCAAGTGCTTGACGTGTCGGCCCCATTGTTCTTTCAATTAGATCTGCTGATAATTCTTCAAACTTAGCTCGTGTTAACGTCATTTCTAAGTGTAGTGGTCCAGCTTCACCAGCTGTAATAAATGGTAATGAAATTTGTGTCTGGCCAATCCCTGAAAGATCCTTTTTCGCCTTCTCAGCAGCATCTTTCAAACGTTGTAACGCCATCTTATCTTTACCTAAGTCAATTCCATTTTCTTTTCTAAATTCTGCTACTAAGTGTTCAATGATCACTTCATCAAAGTCATCTCCACCTAGGCGATTATCACCTGCTGTTGCAATAACTTCAAACGTACCATCTCCAATATCTAAAATAGATACGTCAAACGTTCCTCCACCTAAATCATAAACGAGAACCGTTTGATCTTGATCAGCTTTATCAATACCATATGCTAATGCAGCTGCTGTCGGCTCATTAATGATTCGCTCAACTTCTAGTCCAGCAATTCTTCCGGCATCTTTAGTTGCTTGACGTTCAGAGTCGTTGAAATATGCTGGCACAGTAACGACTGCTTTTTCAACTTTTTCACCTAAGTAATCTTCAGCATAGCTTTTAATGTATTGTAAAATGATTGCTGAAATTTCTTGTGGTGTATATTCTTTTCCTTCAACTTCAACTTTATAGTCTGTTCCCATGTGGCGTTTAACCGACTGAATCGTATTCGGGTTGGTAATTGCTTGACGCTTTGCAACCTCTCCTACTTGTCGTTCACCATTTTTAAATGAAACAACAGATGCTGTTGTCCGGTTTCCTTCCGGGTTAGGGATAATAATAGGCTCCCCACCCTCCATAACTGCCACACATGAGTTTGTTGTTCCTAAGTCAATTCCAATGATTTTGCTCATTTAATCTTCCTCCTTCAATTTACTATGTAGCTACTGATTAACTTTTACCATTGCAGGTCGTAGAACTCGATCCTTTAATCGATAGCCTTTTTGTAATTCCTCTACAACGATGTTTGATTCATATTGATCATCTTCAACTTGTACAACTGCTTGATGGATCGTTGGATCAAATTCCTCACCAACAGCAGGTATGATCTCAATTCCTTCTGATTCTAAAACAGAAAGTAAATGACGATAAATCATTTCCATACCATCAATGAAACCCTTAACTGACTCATCCTCCCCAGTCGTCTGGAGCGCTCGTTCAAAATTATCAAGCACTGGTAGTAGCTCAGTTGCCAATTGTTGTGATTTATAAGTTAAATCTGCAGCTTTTTCACGCTGTGTGCGTTTTCGATAATTATCGTATTCTGCTTGTAAGCGTAAATATTTATCATAAAGTTCATTTTTCGCTGTTTCAAGTTGTTGATATTTTTGTTCTACATCAGCTTCTTCAGATTGATCATCAACAAGTTCTTGCTCAACTTCTTCAACATCATCAGTCAGTTCGATATTTTCTTCTTGGTCAATTTGTTGCTCTTTATTAACATCTGTCACCATACTCACCCCCAAAATTCGTCAAGTTGACTTTAGCTAGTTTTGATAAATCGGTTAATTATCTAGTATAATATGCAAAACTTAAGTGAGAGAATTGACTCAGCTCTCACTTAACCAATCATATAATAAAACAACACCATCGCCTTTTCAACCATTATGTTTAGCGAAGATATTATTACGTTAATTTGATTTACTACCAATCCGTAAATGTTTTGGACATTTGGTTCGACAGTAAATTAATTAACGACACCACTCGAGAATAATCCATTCTTTTTGGTCCTAACAAAGCAATCGTTCCTAATTGTTCTCCTGACAGTGAGTACGTTGCTTTAATCAAACTCAAGTCTTGCATTTCATCAATTTTATTTTCTTGGCCAATTGAAATTTTTAAGCCTTGCTCAGTTGCTCGAAGCAAGTTGATCATCAAATCTTCTTTTTCAATTATTGAGTAGATTGAATGTACTTTTTCGACATCATTAAACTCTGGTTGTAGAAGCATATTCGTCATTCCACTCATATAATAATTGTCTGGCTGTTGACTAAAAAGTGCTCCGTGTAAATATTTCAATGCTAAGTTCACATTAGTAATGTAACTGTTTAAAATATTACCGATTTCCACTTGCATCCTGCTATGGAGTTGGATAATCGGGATGTTATAGAACTTTTCATTTAAAATATTAACGAGTTTTTCTAAATCAGAGCCACTAATTTCAGCGGGAATCGTAAATGATCGATGTTCAACATGTCCTTTATTCGTCACTAAAATCGCAACCGCCGATGTTTTCGACAACTGAATAATTTGTAATTGCTTTAACCTTGCTTCAAAAACTTCTGGTCCTAAGATAATTGATGTGTAGTTTGTTAAGTCTGATAAAACTTCAACTGATTTTTGTACAACTTGCTCAAAATCAACATACTCATAATCAAAAACAGCAGAAATAAGTTTCTGATCCTTTTCAGATAAGTGAAAAGGCAGTAACATATGATCGACATAAAAACGATAGCCTTTTTCCGACGGGATTCGGCCAGACGAAGAGTGCGTCTTTTCAAGATAGCCAAGCTCTTCTAAATCAGCCATTTCGTTTCTGATCGTCGCAGGACTGTATGAAATGCCTTCTTTTTTTGATATTGCCCGTGACCCTATTGGTTGAGCCGATTGAATAAACTCATCAATAATCACCTGTAATATCAAAAGTTGCCTACTAGATAATACCATAGATGATCACCTCTGTTAGCACTCTTCCCTTTCGAGTGCTAATACTATTATTAAATTATCAAATCAACACAATATTGTCAACGAATATCACTTCAAAAATGAAACAAAAGCTAATCAATCATCAAATTCAAATTCATCAAGTAAAAACCGTTGGAAAACTTCATTGCCAAATAACTGACCCTGCTCAGTCATCCGAATCCGCTGATCATCTTCCTCCAGCCAGCCACGATCAATCAACTCCTTGATTGGCTTCTGATAAACATTATGAAGATCTAATTTATATTTAGTTTTAAAATCTGCCTTGCTAACACCTGTTCGTTTACGCAAACCAAGGAAAAGCTCTTCCTCCACTTGCTCTTTCTTACCAATTTGATCAATATGCAATACGGGACGCCCGGACTCATTGGCTGCCTTCACATATGCCGGAAAAGGACGCAGATTAATGTGACGCTCGCCTGGTAAATATCCACTTGCTCCTGCTCCAAAACCATAATAATATTGGTTATCCCAATAGGTTAAATTATGTTTACTTTCAAAACCCGGCTCAGCAAAATTACTAACCTCATATTGATATTTCCCGTTCCGCTTCATTTTATCAATTAACAGTTCAAACATACTCGCTTCAACTTCTTCAGGAGGTTTATGAAGCTTCCCCTTTTGGTGACGTTGATAAAAAACTGTTTTAGGTTCAATTTGTAAGGAATAGGTTGAGTAGTGCGGTAAATCAAAAGCTAGTGCACGCTCAATTGAATCATCAAAAATCTCAATCGTTTGATTCGGTAAGCCGTACATTAAGTCAATACTAATATTAGTTAGACCATGTTTCAGAAGGTGATTAATATTTTCTTCAACATCATTTACCCGGTGAAGACGACCTAAATCCTCTAATAACTGATTATCAAATGATTGGATACCCATGGAAATCCGATTTACACCATAGTCACGGAGCAATTTGATCTTATCTTCGTTTAAATCACCTGGATTTGCCTCAAAAGTATATTCCTCTACATTCACCACATCCATATGTTGATCAATCAATTGTAATAAATAGTCTAATTGTCTCAAGTTTAAAGCTGTTGGTGTTCCACCCCCGACAAAGATTGTTCGCATCGGATGTTTTTCACCATTTAAATAAAATTTAATTTCATTGGCTAGTGCTTCTAAGTATTCGTCAGCCATTTTTTCTTGATAAAAAAACTTTGTAAAGTCACAGTAGTGACAAATTTTTTCGCAAAATGGGATATGGATATATGCTGATTTGATCAAATCATTTCCCCCCTTTGTATCAATTTCATAAGTAAAGGAGCTGCGAATTGTCAGCTCCTTAAATTTTGTAACAGTTTTGATCAACTACGTGACAAAAATATTCTAATGCCAAGTTGATTAATTGAAAATCCCGTCATATCAATGGTTAATCGTCTTCCATTTTCAAAACAGACATGAACGCTTCTTGAGGGATCTCAACAGAACCGACCATCTTCATTCGCTTCTTACCTTCTTTTTGTTTCTCTAACAATTTACGTTTACGTGAAATATCTCCACCGTAACATTTTGATAAAACATTTTTTCGCATGGCTTTAATTGTTGAGCGCGCGATGATCTTATTACCAATCGCCGCCTGAACAGGGACTTCAAATTGTTGTCTAGGGATGAGTTCTCTTAATTTATCAACAATATATTTTCCGCGTTCAAATGAAAACTCACGATGAACGATAAATGACAGTGCATCAACTTTTTCACCATTAAGCAGGATGTCCATTTTCACTAACTTTGATGGGCGATAACCTTCAATTTCATAGTCTAATGACGCATAACCTTTTGTGTTTGACTTGAGTGCATCAAAAAAATCATAGACGATTTCTGATAACGGAATATTATAAACAACATTCACTCGAATATCATCCAAGTAATCCATCCCAATAAAGTCACCGCGTTTTCTTTGACAAAGCTCCATTACCGCCCCGACATAATCATTGGGTACCATAATGGTTGCTTTAACAAATGGTTCATACACATCTTCTATTTCTTGTGGTTCTGGCATAAACGACGGGTTATCAACAGAAATAGTCTCACCATCTGTTTTTTTAACTTCATAAATAACACTTGGTGCCGTTGTGATTAAATCAATATTAAATTCACGTTCAATTCGTTCTTGAATTATTTCCATGTGTAGTAGACCAAGGAAACCACATCTAAAACCAAATCCTAGAGCTTGTGATGTTTCTGCTTCATATTGTAAAGCTGAATCATTTAGCTCAAGTCGTTCTAAAGCTTCACGTAAATCATTATATTTACTCGGGTCAATTGGGTATAAACCACAAAACACCATCGGATTTAATTTTCGATAACCTGGTAATGGTTCAGTAGCAGGGTTATTCGCTAAAGTAATTGTATCCCCAACATGTGAATCACTAACATTTTTAATTGATGCCGTTAAGTAACCAACATCACCGACTTGAAGTTTATCTGTTGGTGTTAATTTAGGATTAAACACGCCAACTTCATTGACTTCAAATTCTTTACCCGTCGCCATCATTTTTATTTTATCACCGACTTTAACTGAACCGTCCTTAATTCGAACGTAAGCGACAACTCCACGATACGAATCATACAGCGAATCAAAAATCAATGCTTTTAGTGGTGCTTCTGGCTCCCCTTCTGGAGCCGGGATTCGATCAACAACCGCTTCTAATATCGATTCAATTCCAATTCCAGACTTCGCACTAACAAGTAAAGCTTCATCACCATCAATTCCAATCACATCTGTAATCTCTTGCTTAACACGTTCAGGATCTGCACTCGGCAAGTCAATTTTATTAATAACCGGAATAATTTCTAAATCATTATCCAAAGCTAAATAAACGTTTGCTAATGTTTGTGCTTCAATACCTTGCGCTGCATCAACAACCAAAATTGCACCTTCGCAAGCCGCTAAACTTCTTGACACTTCATAAGTAAAGTCGACATGACCAGGTGTATCAATCAGATGGAAAATATAGTCTTTCCCATCATGATGACGATATTTTAATTGAACTGCATTCAATTTAATTGTAATTCCACGTTCTCGCTCTAAGTCCATCGCGTCCAGGAATTGTTCTTTCATTTCTCGTTGCGATAATGCTTGAGTTTTTTCTAAAATTCTGTCTGCTAATGTTGACTTTCCATGATCAATGTGGGCAATGATTGAAAAGTTACGAACATTTTCTTGTCTTTGTTCATTTGTCACTATCTTCACTCCTATATAACGGACAATCTACAAACTTGATTATAGCAGTGAATACCCATTGATTCAATTATTTTCGTAACAAACCACTTACTAGCTGAAATTTAACACCGTTTAGAAAACTTCTGCTAAGTCGTTGATGATTGTTAGGAGACCTTCGTAAATCATTAATCCCGACTTTTCAATCCATTGTGCAGCGGAGTAAGTAATCGATTTTTGATTAGTTCGGTTATTAATTAACGGAAGTTGTTCCTCGACTTCGATTAGATCATTATAGTAATCACGTGAACTCATAACAATTTGTGGATCAGAAATTTCTGATTCCACCGTACCTGTTGATTCTTGCTGATTCAAAAGTGTCACAACAAATACAAAACATAAGATGATCACGATTAATTTTCCAACAAACTTAATCATTTTTAACCCCTCTTTTAAAGTTTAATTTTTGGTAACTTGTTCGGCATCCCAATAATAATCAGCAAAAACTTCAGCAAGAACATCCGCAGTCCGATATAACTCTTCTAGCGTATTATCAACCCCACCAAATTCAATTAAAATCGCATTCTCAGATAAGTCTTGATTGTAAACCCCATTTCTTCCCGATCCGCCCATTTCTGCAACTCCCCGACTAAGCCCAGGGTACGATTTTTCTAAATTTTGATGAATTGTTTTCGCTAATTCAATATTTTTCTGGTTACCTTCAAAATCAGCACCGATTACAAAAAACAATTGTGCATATTCTTCACCATCAATTGTCACTGTTGTATCTTCTTTTCTTCGACTATCACGGTGGATATCAAAAAGATAGCTGAGTTGTTGATTTTGACTAATAACCTCCTCAACAACTTGTCTTGAGGCAGTATACGATTGTGAATATTGCCAACCTTGATTGTGGAGGACTTGGGTAAAGTCCGTTTGATCAACGAGTGCTCCTATCCCTTTGGTAGCAAGTGACTTCTTCAACTGTTCACTTACTAATCCAACATTTACATCCGAATGAAAGGCCTGATTAGGGTCTTCAACATTATCTAAATGTGGCAAAAATGATTCTCGATTATGTGTATTGTAGATAAAAACTGTCGTTTCAATTTTTTGATCAATTTTTTGCTCGACTTGATCGTCAACAGGTGAATCAATTACGTTACGCTCTTCAAGAATAAGTTCAAGTGGTGGCGACGATTCAACTGGTAAATTTGTATAATTTGTGTTCGACTGTCCGATAATAATTCGATTTTGATAAGGATAGAACCCTGGTAACTCATTACCGAACAACGTCCGGATGTCTGTTCGATTAAGTTGTGTCGTCAATTGTAAAATAAGCTCCGAAACTGATATGCCCAGCATTGCTTCATCGTATTCAAATTTCAGTGGTTTAAATTCTGTTGATAGTAATGCTAAATAGAAGCTTGTACTTATATTTTCACTCCCTGCCACTAAAAAAGGTGGTGTATTCTTCTTGCCGATTGGCAATGAGACAATTGCTCCGATAATCGAAAAAATAAAAAAACAGCAAATTGTCCAGCTGAAAACAAGTTTTAAAAATAGCGCAAAGTTTGTTTGTTTTTGCTTAAAAGGTGTTTTTGCCATAAAAATCCTACTCTCTCTCATGATTAATAGACTATATGATAGAGAAGAGTAGGATAGAACGGATCAACTCAATTAACGAGTAAAACTGTTGGCCTTGTCACTCTCAACACTTTCATGTAAAGCACCATTTATCCCGGATGCGAGTAAATGGGCTAAATCATGAATATAACTGTCAACTTCTTTCGGTGTAACCATTAAATTGTATCCAAGCGGGCTTAAAACTTCTTTGATCAATTGTCGTTTTTCAGATTCTGCCAGGCTTCCAATCATTCCAAACAATTCGGTTCTTTTCGCTTGATCAGGTAAATCTTCAGCAGTTAGTTTTTTTTCACCAAAATTTAGCGAGGCAGGTACAAGACTTTTTGCGGGTTGATCTTTTTCTTTAAATTCTCGCCCAAAATGCTTAAACACATAATCAATCGTATCACTCGTAATCGTGACCGCATCAACAACAGTTGGTACACCAATTGAAATAACAGGAATACCAAATGTTTCGTAGCTAAGTGCTTTTCGCTTATTGTTCACACCTGATCCCGGATGGATTCCTGTATCTGAAAGCTGAATCGTCGAATTAACTCGATCGACTGATCTAGAAGCCAATGCATCAATCGCGATAATGAAATCAGGACTTACTTCTTTCACAAGCCCTTGAATAATATCGCTCGTTTCCATGCCCGTTACCCCCATCACACCTGGAGCAAATGCTGCAACCGAACGATAACCATCGGCAACCATTTCAGGATGATACGCAAACAAATGTTTCGTGACTAAAATTTTTTTGATCGTTTGTGGTCCTAAGGCGTCTGGAGTTACATAATCATTTCCTAAGCCGACAACTAAACATTTAGCGTCAGGACTAATTTGATTATCAGTCAACAAATCAGCCAAAATGTGACTAAGCACCTCAGCAGTTACCTGTTGCTGATCACTATCAGAATTTTTAACAGCGTCTGTTTCAAGTGTGAGGTAACGACCAGCTTGTTTATTGATATTCTCTTGACCAATTTCATCGACTTGAACATCAGTCACTGGAAAACCTTTTATTTTTTTCTCAGTAAGAATGACCCCTTCAATATCTTCTGTTTGTTTTTCTTCTTCAACAAACATTTCCCTCGCTTCAATTGCTAAGTCTGTTCGAATTTGGAATCGCTGTTCATCTTTCATTTGAGCCCCTCTTTTCATACATTTTTTCTCTGTTTAACTTTTCCTAGAACAGATTTTTCATACATTTAGATCAAATTAGACATTTTTTTATTGAAAACTTGAGCAGGCTCTGTTAAAATATCCTTTGTCCTGTATTAATTGATATAGTGGACTTAAACATGTGGAGGTGATAATGATGGCTAATATGAAATCAGCTATTAAACGTATTCGTGTAAACGAAAAAAGCCGTGTGGCAAATCAAACAGTAAAATCTAATATGCGTACAAATATTAAACGTGTTGAAAGTTTAATAAGTGAAAACAACGTTGAAGAAGCACAAGCTGCTTTAAAAGTTGCAGTTAAGAAAATTGATAAAGCCGTTCAAAAAGGTGTAATTCACAAAAATAATGGTACGCGTCAAAAAGCACGCTTAACTAAAAAAGTTAACGAACTTGGCGCATAAAGTGAAACTTCGATCAGTGATCTGCTGATCGTTAGTTAAACCAATCGGGCCGCTACTGTCAGTTGGTTCCGACTTTCGGACCTTACTGACAGTTGCACTGCGATAAAGTGAAACTTCGATCAGTGATCTGCTGATCGTTAGTTAAACTAATCGGGCCGCTACTGTCAGTTGGTTCCGACTTTCGGACCTTACTGACAGTTGCACTGCGATAAAGTGAAACTTCGATCAGCGATCTACTGATCGTTAGTTAAACCAATCGGGCCGCTACTGTCAGTTGGTTCCGACTTTCGGACCTTACTGACAGTTGCACTGCGATAAAGTGAAACTTCGATCAGTGATCTGCTGATCGTTAGTTGAACCAATCGGGCCGCTACTGTCAGTTGGTTCCGACTTTCGGACCTTACTGACAGTTGCACTGCGATAAAGTGAAACTTCGATCAGTGATCTGCTGATCGTTAGTTAAACCAATCGGGCCGCTACTGTCAGTTGATCCCGTCTTTCGGGACCTTACTGACAGTTGCACTGCGAAAATTAAACAAACATTAAAAACGACCCTACTCAAAAGCTAGGATCGTTTTTTTGTTTTAGATTATTTAAAATTATTAACTAAATATTAATTAGCTGATATAGCAAAAATTCAAAGGCGAGTTCTTTGTCCATTTTTCCTTGTTTAATTGCTTGATCTGCATCAGTACACACCTCTATGTAACGATATAGTGCATCTAAACTAAATTTTTTTTCCCGTTCAAGTGACATTTTAACGACATATGGATGCACCCTTAATTCCTTAGCCATTTGTTGCTGACGATAACCTTTTCTTAGCAACACTTTCACTTGGTAAATCGTTCGTAATTGTGATGCCAACAAGCCAATTAAAGCAATTGGCTCCTCATTCAATTTCATTAAATCACGATAAATCTTAATCGCACCTGTTAAGTTCTTAGTAATCACCATATCAACTAATGTTAATCCCGTGGCATTTCCTTGACGAGAGACAAGATCTTGGGCAATTTCTGCTGTAACTTTGCCACTTTCTCCAACATATAAGGCTAGTTTCTCAATTTCTTTTTCCAATAAACCAAGATTCGTCCCCGTTTCATTAATTAACAATTGTTCAGCAGCTTTATCAAGATAGACTTGATACTGCTTAGCCAAATGAGCTACCCACTTGTCAATTTCCCAGGTTTTAACCGCTTCACAGTGAACAACCATCGCTTGCTTTTTCAGCTGTTTTGTTACCTTCTTACGCTCATCTAATTTATCATAAGGTGCAACAATAACTAACGTTGAAAAGTCAACCGGCTCCGCAAGATAATCTAATAAACGATCAAGGTTATGCTCAACCTGTGTCTTCACTTGCTTCGCTGTTAAAAAATAAGCTTGATTAGCAACAACAAGTTTATGATCAGCAAAGAAAGGATAGGTCTCGACCTCCATCACAACATCATCAACAGGTATTTCTTCTAAATCATATTGGATTAACGCTTCATCTGCCTGACGATCATTACCCAATCGATTGGCCACTTGATTCACAACAGACTCAATTAAAAATTGCTCCTCCCCATAAATTAAAATGACTGGTGGAATTTTTTTGTTTTTCAAATCTTTTATCGCATCTAAATAGTTCATCTTATCCATCCCCGATCAAAACAATCTCATCTCCTATCGTATAGCTTGGCAACGATTTTGACAAGAAAAAAAGAAAGGGAAACGAGCACCCTCCCTTTCTTTATCTATATAAACGATTAATCATTAGACCTAGGTTCTAATAATTAATCGATAGTCGTTTCTTCCTCTCTCTATTCATTACTGTGACCCATCAGCAAAAAATTACGCCTGTTAACTGTTGCTAACTGAGGAAATCATCCAGATCAATCATTCTTACCAAAGTATTTGTTAATAGCTTATGGCAAATGAGTTGAAAACGTTCCACCTCTTTGATTTTTATGAAAAATGAATTGAATCGCCCCATCTTGATCTGTCCGATAAATTTTTAACCCTTGATCAGTTAACCGATTAAGCACAATTTCACTTGGATGATTGAAAAAATTGTTACGCCCAACTGGAATAATTGCTTGATTTGGTGCAATTTGCGTTAAAAAGAGTTGCGAGGTTGAGGTTGCACTCCCATGATGCGCAACAACCAATGTATCGATAGCCAGCTGAGGATTATTTTTCACAATTGTTTCTTCTACATGGGCAGAAATATCTCCAGTAAGTAACCAAGACTGATCTGCGAACCGCGTCTCAATCACCAATGAATTGTCATTCGTATTCCTCCAATCGCGACTCGGATTTAAACTATAGAAATCGTGACTACCAATCGAAAAACTTTCGCCAGTTTTAACTCGTTGATGTTCGATTAAGCCAGTTTTTAATGGATTTAATAAAAGCTCTGGCCACTCAAAATATGCTGATGTGATCACCGTTTGAACTGTGAAATCTTCGAGTAAATACGGCAGACTACCAAGATGGTCATGATCTTCATGTGACAAAATAACGGCATCAATCTTGTTTATCCCAGCTTGATATAGAAATGGTTTGATGATTTGTTGATAAGCGCGATCAGTCGGCGTTGTGTAATCATTTGCTAATGTCGCACCAACATCGTATATGACGACTGCTTTTCGATGGGGTAATTCGATGATCAGCGAATTAGCTTGTCCTAGGTCAAGAACTGTTACTTTACCGTACGGACTCAAATATGGTGTGATTTGATTCGTCACGATAATCATAATCAGTAAAATAAAACTAGAAATCACTTTATTGAATTGTCTTTTTTCAACTTGAACGAGCAAATAAAATAAACACAAATAATAGAGAGTCACAATTAACGGCGACAGCTTCCCAGTCACAATTGGATAATAAAAATAAGTATCAAAAAATTGAAGCAATGAAATAAATAATTGATTAGAAATGTTAATTAAAAATTCAATGATCACGATCAAAGGTGAGAAAAGCAAGCTCACTAAATACCCAAAAAAGATCAGTGGGATAAAAAAGCTACTAAAATAAAAAGTGACCACTAAATTGATAATAAAACTGATTGGATTGAACAAATAAAAAGCATTAACTTGAATTGGAATAATCATCACCATACATAACAATGAAATGAAAACCATTTGAGCGAATTTTGTTTTTAATTGGCCGAGGATTTTTTTTGATAAAAGCAATGAAAATGAAATTAGAAATGAAAATTGAAAGCCGAGCTGATTGATCCATTCTGGCTTGAGAAATAGAAGTAAAACAAAAGCGAGGCTTAAAAAATCAATCGAAATAATTCGATCACGTTGATACCATGCTAAGTAATTACAGATTGTAACGAGTGCAGCTCGCCAAATTGACGGTGCACCTCCAGCTAAGATCGGATAAATCAGTAAAAAAGTGATCAGCAGTTGATACGTTGTCTCTTTTGTTAAACGGCACAAGTAAATACAAATAAAGTGGAGAATCGCGACAATAATACTGACATGAAGCCCTGAAATCGCAAGTAAATGGGTCAAATGCCACCTTTCAAACAGATCTTGTATTTGATCATCTAATTTCGATCGATCACCAAAAATTAATGATTTAATCCATGACGCTGATGTTTCACTCATCCGTTGATCGAGTCGATTCATCTGTTGATCACGAAGATGATTTAATCTACCTACTAAGTTTGTCCCTGTACATTGAAGTTGATCTGACTGATTCAGATTGATTTGATAGTCGATCCCTTGATCGGCTAAATAGCTTTGAAAATCGAATTGTCCTGGATTTGTTGCATTGGTAGGAAGGTTCATTTCACCTGTTACTTGACATCGCGCTCCAACACGGAGTGGAACAGATGAACTAGAGAATTGATTGATTTGAATCAATTGCTTCGAAGCTGAATCACGGAGAATAAAAGTTGTTTGTTGATCGGATTGTTTAGTAATTGCAGTAATCTTTCCTGATATCTCGACATCGCTATTCAACTGCTCTGATCGATCAAATTGGTCTGGAACGAAGTGTTGTGAGAAGAAAAGAGTTAACACGACGAGCACTAGACATTCGATTAACTCTAATCTTTTTCTTTGGTAGTAAATCAATAAGACGACTAGCCAAACTAAAGCGATGGCGAACGACAAGATCAATTGATTGGCTAAATAATAGCCAACGAGTAGTGATATCACGAGAAAATACCCTTTCCCTCTCACATAAACACTCCTCTATGATTATTTTTTTAATAATTGCATTGTTTCTTTTTCAAGTGGAATTAATTCAACTTTCACACCTGCATCCTTAAACAGTTCAGACGCGTAGGGGTGATTACGATAATCAGTAGCGTAATAAACTGTTTTAATCCCTGCTTGAATAATTGATTTACAACATTGTAAGCAAGGAAAGTGCGTGACATAAATTTCAGCACCATCTGTTTGAACACCAAATTTTGCACACTGTAAAATCGCGTTTGTCTCTGCATGAACTGTACGAACACAGTGTCCGTCAATCATATAGCAGCCTTCATCAATACAGTGGTCACTGCCTGAAACACTCCCGTTATAGCCCCCAGCTATGATTCGATTATCTCTAACGATTGTTGCACCAACTGTTAATCGTTCACAAGTGCTTCTCAATGCAATTAAATGGCTTTGTGACATAAAATATTGTTTCCAAGAAATACGTTCCACTTACCTTCACCTCTTCAATTAAATTTATGGGACAATAATGAACTCTTCTAGTTGTTCAAAAGTTTTCACACCAATACCGGAGATGTTTTGTAGGTCCTCCGCCTCTTTAAATGGACCATTCTCCTCACGGTACTGAATAATTGCTAATGCTTTAGCTGAGCCAATTCCAGGCAACTGCTCAAGTTCTGCTTGTGTCGCTTGGTTGATTCTTATTTTACCATGATTTACGTCCGATTGAACGACAATTTGTTCCGAATCTTCCTGTGATGGCACATAAATCACCATCGCATCATAGACTTTCTCAGCTAAATTAATTTGATTTTCATCTGCATCATTGGTAAAGCCGCCCGCTGATTCAATTACATCAATGACACGATCGTCAGGATCAACTAAATAAACGCCTGGTTGATAAACTTCTCCTTTTAGATCGACGTAAAGTTTTTCATTAGTTGATTTTAATTCATGTTCGGTTGGCTGATTGGTGGATTCAACTGGGGGTTGAATTGTTGTATGTTCAGACGGAGTCGCTTCAATCGATGGTTGAAGAAGGTCGGCTAAAATAAATTCCCAAAACAAGCTTGTCAGTAGTATGAGGCTCACAATTACAAGGATGATATTATTCTTTATCCATTTCACAATAAACCTCCATTAATTATTTTGTCTTGGACTTATATTCGACGTGCCCAGACAATAATCCTGCTTATTTTTAAAAAATCACACAATTATTTTTTGTGATAATTGTGTGATTCTGATTAAATTATTTCCGGCAAGCGAAGAAGATGCGGTCTCCTTCGATTTCGGAATTGAGTTCAGTGATCGGTTGGTTTTGAAAATCAGCAAATAATTGAATCTCTTTAAAACCAGTGTCATGAAGCATTTGGAGATATGTCGTGACTGGATAAGTTCTTTGATGATGAAACTCGTCAAAGCGTTGATATTTCCCAGATTCCTCTAAAAAGAAAGTTAACTCATGAGTCATTTCCCCCTCATGCTCACCAGGATAACAAAACCAAATATAAGCTAAATCATCATAAACCTCAGAAAAAAGTTGATCAACCATTTCATTTTTTACATGCTTCATACTATGAACATCAAATAAAAAAATCCCATCTTGATTTAAACTGTGATAAATCCGCTCAAAAGCACTGGCGAGTTTATCTTGATCAGTAATATAGTTAATCACATCACAATAGCTCGTCACAAGATCAAAACCAGCTAAACCTTCTAATTCTGTAATGTCTTGCTGTAACCATTGGATGTTTAAATTTTTCTCCATTGCAATAGCCGCTGCTTCTGTTAACATGTCCTCCGATAGATCAATACCGGTTAATTGGTAACCCCTTTTTGCAAGACGCCAAGTGACCTGACCCGTCCCACAACCAAGATCAAGAATTTTTATCTGTTGATTAGTAAGTTTTTGATCAACAAATCGCTCGGTAAAATCTGCCCATTGATCATATGGTGCGTCCGCCATCAAAAAATCATACAAACTTGCTAGTTGACGATAAGTCATGAAGGTTCCTCTTGATCACTTATATCTACGGTCACAATCGGTGCGTCACCCCATAGACGCTCTAAATTATAATAGTTACGTTCATCTTGATGGAAAACATGACAAACAACATCGCCTAAATCAATTAAAATCCAACGTGCTTGTTCAAAACCTTCAATTCGCTTAACAACGCCACCACTTTTTTCAACATCGTCTTTAATTCCTCTTGCGATTGCTTGTACTTGTCTTTCATTCGTACCTTCGCAAATCACAAAGTAATCAGCCATAAAAGAGACACTGGCAATATCTAACGTAATAATATCTTCCGCTCTTTTATCATCTGCTGCTTTTACAACCTGTTTAACCAGTTGGTCAATACTCATGAATTTGATTCCTCCAATTTTCTTTTCAATTGATTGTACATATTTAATGTTTCAGGATAAATTAATCGTTCACGTTCAACTAAAAATTTCATACTGTTACGTACTGCCATAAAGCAAGCCTCATTCAGATTCTCAACCGCTTTTTTTCGAATCAAATCAAGCCCTGAAAAATGACGACCCGGTTCAATATAATCTGCTAAATAAATAATTTTTTCTAAATCATTCATCTGCCCATGACCTGTTGTATGCCAGTAGATCGCATCTTTAATCGACTGTTTATCAATACCTAATTCTTGTTCGACTAAAATGGACCCGACTGGACCATGCCACAATTCATGGTGAAAACTCAATAAATCCACCGGCAAGTAATTTGCTTTAATAATCTCAATCATCTCATCAAGCGGACGATACTTTGCATAATCATGAAAAATAGCTGCTAACATTGTATCATTCCGATCGACCTGATAAATATTTGCTAAGGTGAGTGCCGTTTCTAGCACACGCTTTGTATGATCATAGCGGGTCTGGTTTAAATGAGGCTTAAGTAATTTAAGTGCTTGTTCTTTGTCCATATAAACCCTTCTCCTTTATTAAGGATAACACCTGATCCGGGATCAGATAACGAACCGATCGATTCATTTCAAGTCGCTCACGAATCATCGTTGAAGAAATATCTAATCCGGGTGTATCTAATAATATCACAGGATAAGGTGTATCAAGCTGATAATCTGGTCGTTTCACACCGACAAATTGCACCAGCTCAACTAACTGATCAATTTTAAACCAATGTGGTAAATATTCAACCATATCCGCACCAATGATAAAGTAAAACTCATCATCCGGATTCGATTCTTTTAACGCTTGAATCGTATCATAGGTGTAGGATTTCCCTTTGCGTGTAAGTTCGATTGGATTAATTTTAAAATAATCAACCGAACCAATCGCAATTTTTAACATCATTAATCGATCAGTCGCAGATACCCGCGCCTTATCTTTATGTGGTGGTTCAGCCGATGGAATAAACCAGACTTCATCTAATTTTAGTCGTTCATATGCCTCTTCAGCCATCGTTAAATGACCAATATGCGGCGGATCAAACGTACCACCTAACAACCCTATCTTTTTCATTTGCTATCTCCTACGGCAAGTTAATCGTTTTATTTTCTACTGATTCCTTATACAAAACAATTGTCGCACCAATCACTTGCACTAGCTCTGCATCCGTTCCAGCAACAAGCTCGGTAGCAACATCATCTTTATCGTCTAAACAATTTTGTAAAACCGTCACTTTAATTAATTCACGTTTTTCTAATGCCTCACTCACTTGAACAAGCATATTGTCATTCACACCATCTTTACCAACTTGAAAAATCGGTTTCAAATGATGTGCTTTAGCACGCAAAAAGCGCTTTTGTTTTCCAGTTAACATCTAAATCATCCTTTTTAATTTAAGTAATCAATCTTGATTAAATCTTTCTAATAACGGCTTCGCATCGACTGACTGTTGAGTCCACAATTCAAAAGCAAGCTTAGCTTGATAAATTAACATTTCATGTCCATGATGAACTCGACCACCATGTGCTTTTGCTTCTTTTAATAATGATGTCCAAAACGGTTGATAAACAATGTCACTAACAACTGTATCCTTTTTCAAACGATCTAAATCAATCACTCGCGAATCAGAATCCGGTGACATCCCAACAGAAGTTGTCTGAATAACCAAATCAAATTCAGCTAACCGCTCTTCTGCTTCAGCAAATGAAATTGCCTCACCTTTAATTGACGTTTGGTTTAGCTTTAGCAACATCTGCGCCCGCTCAACCGTTCGATTAGCAATCATGATCTCTGAAAAATTCTCCTGCAATAAAGCATGATAAATCCCACGACTTGCCCCACCTGCACCTAAAAGCAAAACAGTTTTCCCACCGGTAAAAAGGTCTGGAAATTGTACTTTTAATGCCGTGATCAAACCTAAGCCATCTGTATTATGACCATACCACTTTTGATTTTGACAAACAACTGTATTTACAGCACCAATTGCTTCTGCCTCTGGACTCATCCCATCTAAAAACGGAATGATTTTTTCTTTATATGGAATCGTAATATTAAAACCTGTTAAATCACTCGTTTTCAATCGATTGATTTCAGCCACAAATTGATCTGGTTCGATTTCAATCAAGTGATAACGACCTGTTAACCCCAATTGATCGAGAAAATGCTGGTGGATCCAAGGTGACTTAGAATGTTGAACTGGAAACCCAATTAAACCAAGCTTCATGATCATCTACCTCCGACTTTAAATAATTGCTTTTCGTTTTGAAACAGGAACATCAGCTGGACTATGCACAGCGATAGTCGCAGGTTCACCTGATAATGCAATCCAGCCAAGCCCAGGAAAAACAAGGTCAATTCGATCACCACTCACCTTAATTGTTTGTTCAACTAAGTTCGGATATTGATCAGCAGTTGCCTGACTTGGTGGAGTTAATAAGCCACCTAAATGATCTTGGTACAATTGATCCGCCTTTTCAAGTTTTGTCCGATGCAATTCAATTTTATTCGGAAAGTAACAGGTGAAAGATTGACGCTCACCTTTAATAAAATCAAATCGAGCCAGACCACCAATATAAAGCGTTTGTTGACTATTTAACTGATAAACACGTGGTTTTATTTCTTTATTTGGCGTAATATATTTAACATCTTCTTTAGCTAAATAGTGTGTCAATTGTCCACGATTAACGACACCAGGCGTATCGTATAATGACGAGTGTTGATCAAGTGGAATATCGATAAAGCCCAGTGTTGTCCCAGGGAAATAAGATGTTGTAATCGCATCTTTCGTGCCAACTGAATCATTAATTAAATAATTTATAAACGTTGACTTACCAACATTCGTACTGCCGACAACATAAACATCTTGCCCTTGACGATGAAAATCAATCGCCTGTTTAACCTGATCAAAACCTTGACCTGTTTTCGCTGAGATTAAATAGACATCTTGCACAGTCACTCCAAGATCAGCAGCTTCTTTTTTAATCCACTGGATCACTCGGTTTAAATTTGTTGACTTAGGTAGTAAATCAACCTTATTCCCAATGATAATGACTCGATTATTCCCAGTTAAACGGTGCAAACCACGAATAAAACTGCCATTAAAATCAAAAATGTCAATCATTTTTACAATTAAACTGTTTGTTTCACCAATTTGACTAATCATTTGTAAAAAATCATCATCTGTGTAAGGCACATCTTGAACTTCATTATAATTTTTCAATCGGAAACAACGCTGACAAATAACCGTCTCATGTTCGAGTGCTGAAGCAGGAACAAATCCTGCTTGCTCCTTATCTTCCGTTTGAATTGGCACACCACATCCTTGACAATAAAACTGTTCTGTTAATTTTCCCATTCGATTAACCCCTGTTTCTTCAATTTATTTAAAATTCGTCGTTCGATTTTACGATTAAATCGCGTAATTTTATCATCTGTTTCAACAATTGGCACAACTAAAATCGTTGAAAATCCAGCTCGATTCCCACCTAATACGTCAGTTAACACTTGATCCCCAATCACAACAACCTCATCACGATTAAGGTTCATCTCTTTAGCAGCTTTGATAAATGCACGTTTAAGTGGTTTTTTAGCTAAATAAACAAACGGCCGATTTAGTGGCATAGAAAAGAGCTCGACACGCTCACGATTATTATTAGAAATAATCGTGACAACAATCCCATGATCCTCCATCTCTTTAAACCATTTATGTACCTCTTCTGTTGCATGTGCAACATCCCACGCTACAAGTGTATTATCAAGATCAGTAATCACACCTTTAATCCCATTTGCTTTCAATTTTTCCGGTCTAATTTCAAAAATACTCTTCACATATTGATCTGGTAAAAATAATTTCAACAAGAACTGTCCACCTCAATTAATCTCACGATATTGTTTTACCTTACCATCATAAACAATTTAACCGTTAGTTTCAAAATATTTTTATTAAAAACACCGAATGATTAATATATGTTAGTCATCTAGCCATTTATTCGAAAGAATCGTTCGACAAATTTCGCTAACTTCCGCATCTGTTGATAACTTTATTCACAACTTAAACACTACTATATAAGTATTAAACTTGAGTTAATTTAAGTTATTCACAACTTATCTACAGGTTTTGCACAGCTTTTGTAGATAAAAAGCAACTTGTGTCGTATGTAAAAAAATGATAAAGTAAGCATATGGAATATAATAGTGATTCAGACTAAATAGGAGGTATTAGAAATGGGAAGTTTAACTGATGACTTATTAATTGAATGTTATGAGAAAGCAGTTGAATTAAAATTAAATGAAGATTTTATTCGCTTAATCGAACAAGAAATTTATAATCGATCATTAGCCCATCTTATTACGCCCTCGAGTCGTTGAAAACAAGAATCGTTTTTATAAAAAAGAATTGGACAGACACTTTTCCCCTCCACATTTCATACAGTGACGATATAGGCTTGAGCCTAAATTTGTGGAGGTGAAAAAATGTCAACCATCCTCAGTGCACTTTCAGTATTAATTAAAGATGCGCTTTTTTTTGTTTCTTACGTGAAAAATCATGCTTTCCCCCAACCTCTAAGCCCTAAAGATGAAGCAAAATACATTCAAAAAATGTTATCCGGTGACTTCGAAGCTCGCAACAAACTTATCGAACATAATTTAAGATTAGTTGCCCATCTTGTAAAGAAATTTGATAATACAGGTGAGGATAATGAAGATCTCATCTCAATCGGTACGATCGGTTTAATTAAAGGGATTGAAAGCTTTTCACCTGATCGAGGAACTAAACTTGCTACATACGCAGCAAGATGTATCGAAAATGAAATTTTGATGTTTTTGAGGTCAACAAAAAAATCAAAAAATGATATTTCTTTACAGGATCCGATCGGTCAAGATAAGGAAGGTAACGAAATTAGTTTATTTGATATTTTAGAAGCGGATAACGAAGACATTATTGAATACATTCAATTAAATCTTGAAGTAGCAAAAATTAATAAATATTTATCCGTACTTGATGATCGAGAAAAACTCGTTTTAATCAGTCGCTATGGGCTTGACAATGAGAAAGAGCGTACGCAAAAAGAAATTGCGAAAGAGTTAAAAATTTCGAGGAGTTATGTTTCCAGAATTGAGAAACGAGCGCTAATGAAAGTGTTTCATGAATATTATCGGCAAGAGAAACGTTAAAATCCGAGTTTAAATTGACTCGGATAACACGATAGATTGCCCAAGGTGGCATCCTTTTGTAAAAATTGGAGAGCCACCCTATTTAAAGCGCATTAGCCTAGATTGAGTGGCTTTATTTTTGGTCATCTTTCTTTATTATCATTTGTGTTTTTCTTGACTATTCTTTAACAATTTATGCAATGCTAGTGACATATGATACTAATAATAATCTAAAAAACGATGTCAATTTGACCCTAAATATGTTAAAATAGTCTTATGAAAAAAAGACAATTGCACATTCACCCAAAACCAAATAGATGAACTTATTAACGCTTATAAAAACAAGAAATACAAGACTTTTCATAAACGGATTCACGTGGTCCTTCTCCGTGCAGAAGGCATGTCGGTTAAAGAGGTCGCTTCTGTGACGAAAATGTCAAATTCGCAGATCAGTGTCCTGACAAAAAAATATCTGGATGAAGGTTTAGAAGCGTTGGTGTCAGATAAACGGACAAGCAATAACCGCTATATGACACCAAAACAAGAAACTGACTTTCTCGCTCAGTTTACCGAAGCAACGGACAAAGGTCAGGTCGTTACTGTCGCTGATATGCATAGGGCTTATCAAAAACAAGTTGGGAAAACGACTGATCTTTCAGGGTTTTACATTTTATTACGTAGAAACGGTTGGCGTAAACTGATGCCCCGTCCACGTCACCCCAAAAAGGCAGACGCTCAAGCGATTGAAGCGTCAAAAAAATTTACTCCGAAATAAAAAAAGTGAGTAAGCGCTTACGGGATAGCGGCGATAATCGCGAATGCCTCGTCATGTTCCAGGATGAAGCTGGTTTTGGGCGAATAGCCAAACCTAGATCTTGCTGGACGCCCTTAAAGTTACGCCCGCATGTTCCAAGTCATCACATGCGGGAGTATAGATACGCTTACGGCGCTGTCTCACCACAGAATGGCGAAGACTTCTTTCTTGTCCTGCCGTATTCAAATACAGACTGTATGAACATTTTTCTAAAAGAATTATCGGAAGTCTACACAAATAAATACATTGTTTTGATTTGTGATAACGCCATGTGGCATCGCTCTTAAGGTTTGGAGATTCCCGATAATATAATGATTCTGCATATTCCGCCATATACACCTGAAATGAACCCGATTGAGCAGATTTGGGCAGAGATTAGAAAAAGAGGCTTTGCAAATCAAATCTTCCAAACCCTTGAAAAGGTAGTAGACACTCTTTGTGAAACGATAAATTCTTTAACACCTGATGTCATCAAGTCAATTACTCATAGGAAATGGGTTTTAGAGTGATTTTAGAATCTAAATAGTATAAGGATTAAGAAAAACAGAAATTAAGAAGCATTGTTATCTTTCTTTTACAACAAGTTTACTCCGCCTTAATACTATAGTGCTTATTATAATGGAAATGATTGTGATTACTACAGAAATAAATAAGAAATTGTATTGTACTTCGTTAAACAGCACAGACCTAATGGCAGTTATCTGGTATGTTAAAGGATTTAATCTAGCTACAATATTTATATATAAAGGGACATTATCAATTAAATAGAATGTCGGGGCTGAAAAACCAATCGGTAAGATTAACATTGCAATGATAGTATCTCTTTTTTGATAATCATTAATAAATACCGTTATCAATACACCCAATGATGTCCAAAACAACAAAGATATAACAGCTATAACTAATGCTAAAATAAAATTAAAAAAAACAATTTCAAACCCAGAAATCAAGGCTAAAAAATAAACTATTGTACTTTGAAAAACAAATCCTATTGTAGGATATGTAGACATTCCAAGGATATAATAAGTAGGGGTAATTCCACTTAAGAATTTTAACGGGAGTAGTCCCCACCTCTTATCAATTGTAGTCCTATAAATTGTCTGTGTCATTTGACTTGTAATAAGAAGCCCCATAACACCAACCATTGCATATAATTCGTAAGGCACTTCAATCTCCCCGAAACTAACCATTCCAATTGTACTTCCAATTCCCATCACTAAGAACATATAATACATAATCGGCTGTACTATCTGGGATACTAATATATTTTTATTTTTCCAAAAAGCTTTAAACTCTATTTGACAAAGTATTAATATACCTTTTATACCCAAGTTACTTTTCTGCCTAAATTCTTTAACTAACAATTTAAATCACCTTCTCCCTTTCATATTTAAATACGTATCTCTTAGTGATATATTTTCGTTTTTTATATTTATTAACTTAACATTTTTTTCAATAATAGATATTAATGAAGATACATTGACATCTAAGTCTAAGTCTAAAACTAAATTATTATTTTCATCAATCATAACTACGTCTTTAGCAATAACCTTCAACTCATTTAAAACTTCACTATCCAGCTCACCATTATATTCAACTATATAACGTTTTCTATTACTATTATTATTAACAAAGTCTTTTATATTACCAAAATAAACAATTTCACCTTGATCAATATATATCATTTTCTTACAATAATTTTCTAATAAGGTTAAATCGTGAGAAGATAATAAGACTGCGCACTCTTCATTTTCAGTCTTTGACTTTAAATACCTCAAAAATTTTTCTGAAGATTCCGCATCTAAACCAGTAGTTGGTTCGTCTAACAAGTAAAAATAGGGGTTATGAGCAATGGCTCTAGCTATTTGTACTCTTTGTTGCTGTCCACCTGAAAGTTGATCAACTGATAAATCTTGCTTTCCTTTTAAGTTGACTATATCCAGAGCTTCATCTACCATTGACTGTACTTCTTTTGTTTTTTTTCCAGCTAAAAGAAGCCCTAGCTTAACATTATCAGCAACAGTTAAATACCAATCTATAACTTGACTTTGCGGACTAAAACCTAATATATTGTATGGATATTTAGAGGTAATATACTTGTCGTTAAATTCAATTCTTCCGTTATTTAGTTTCTGAATTCCTGAAATAGCATTAATTAAAGTTGATTTTCCTGCTCCGTTTGAACCAACAAGAGCTACAAAGTCTCCTTTATCAAAGTTAAGGTTAAAATTACTGATACCCTTTCCATTTTCGTATATTACTGATACATCTTCTATTTTTAAAATTGTATTTTCATTCATAATATTATTTCACCAACATTTCATTTAATAAACTTAATAATTCTGAAACACTCTCTATTTCGTAGTTAAGACCTTTTTCAATTATATTTATATCTTCTTTATTCATTGAAGAAAGATCTTTATTAGTATAATTAACACTTCTCCTATATAGATCAATATTTGAATTTATTAGTTTTTTATAACTAGATGGATTTAATAAATAGTAATAGATACAAACTAAACTATATATATCATCTTTAATAGATACTCCATTAGTAGATTCATCATAAAAACCAGGAGAACCTATTTTAATAACAGGTGGCGCTCCTTGCTCATTAATATGAGCATACTCAAAATCAATAAGAGATATATTTAAATTTTCATCGATTAAAATATTTGTCATAGATAGATCTCTAATTATAACTCCGTATAGGCTATTTAATTCTATAATTTTATGCGCTATTTTAGACAATATATTTTGTGCTTCTTTTCTTGAAATTGATTTATTTAAAGAAAAATCTTCAAGAGTTCGTCCTTTTTTAAATTCTTGAATAAAAAAGAAACTATTCTCAACATAAAATTTCTCATAAACATTTGGTGTATAATCAAGCTCATTAAATAATTCTAATAAATAAAACTCCCATAATGCTCTATCTAAACCGTCAATACCGCTTTCTTCTAGTTCTCCTAAGTAAGTTCCTTCTTTCATTATTTTTAACTTCCGATCCTTTAGATCTAATACTTTGTAGGTTCCACCTTTTCCTCTCTTCCTTAAAATTTCCAGTATTAGAAACCTCTTAGGCAATTCCAACACTCGATCTATTTTATAATCGCTAAAGTCTAAATTAATGTCACGAGGTATAGATTTATCTCTTTTATCCTCTACAATATTTCCATTAGGTAGTTTCATATAGTATTTATTATTTTTTTTAATATCAATAAATGCACCATACCTATAAAAAATCACTTTACTTGATCTATACTTAAAATCAGATGGGATATTCACTCCCTCAATAAGTTTGGTTTTTAAATACAAATCATTAATTACCTTCTTAAATTCATTGAAATCACTTGGATAAATAGTAATTAATTTTCCTATTTGTGAAAAGCCAAAAACCCCTCTGTTTTGTAATTCAAACAAATTTAATTTTCTCACCACCTTAAATTGTATACTATTCTGTTCTAAATAAGGAATACATGCCTCTTGTATATGAATAGCATTAAATACTGTTGAAGAGACATGAATTTTAAAGCCACTTTCCGGAATACATTTCATATTGAAATTTTCAGAGTATAACCAATGTGATCCTAGTTTACTATCTGTAAATCTATACTTATCCAAAAACATTTCATATTCATTTCTTAGTAATGTTTTATTGTACATAATTAAACCCCTTCTATCCTTAAATATTAAAACCTTCACCATATATATCTTTCTGATTATAAAGTGCTAATGAATATAAGCTATGTGCATAAGCATTTATATATATACTCGGTTTTATTTCCTTTTTCTTTAAAATAAACCCTAATTCAGAGACGCTATATCGCTCTTCTCTTTCTTGATCATATGATTTAATTATAAACTCATAAAAAAACTTCCATTCTAACGATACTTCATTTTTCTCTAGTATTTTATAGGATAAGAAATTATTCAGAGCAGTAATAACTTCGGGAGAGACATTCCTATTTAGCAATGACTTATCAATCATTAAAACAACTCCTCTAATATTAATTTAGAGATCATTAATATCTCCTTTTTATTCTTTGGATAGTGCCCATACCAATTTAAGAATTTCACCTTAAGAATTTGCCCATTTTTCTTGTTAATAACTTTTTTAAAATTTTCAATTTGTAAATATGGACAGTTTTCGTCCTCAAGTCCATGAATGATTGTTAACGGTTGTTTTAGTTCATTCTTCACTGCTATATCTATCGGATTAATACTCTTTATTTTTTTAATTGTGAACAGCTCATTTATTAGATTTTTAGAATTAGAAAACAGCATTTGGAATCTAATATCAGTAAACGGACTCGTACAAATTATTTTTTTCACTCTAAAATCATTTCTAAATGCAATTAAACAACACAAGTATGCTCCATAACTATCTCCAAGTATATAAATTTTCTTTTTCGGATACTTCTCATATATCATTTTAATAAAAGACAGAACTTGTTCTAAATCAATAGTTCCTGCATTTTTTTTTAAAATTTTCTGATAATTAATAGTGTAACCGGTACTTCCATAGAAGTTTGGTTTATAGATATCATAGTTTAAATCAATGAATTTCTTTGTTAAATAATCATATGAAAAATCAGAATGATAGTAGGGCCCTCCATGAAGCATCACAATAACTTTATTATTGGCATTATCCGTAGATGAATATCTTAAAAAAGGTAAATTATACTTCTTCAAAAATACGTGTTCGATTTTATGATAAGAAAACATATAATCCTCTAATTGATCTACTTTTAATTCTATGTTAAATTTTATTAATGTAGATGGATTATCATAATTACTGATAAGCAAAAATAATATCTTCTCACTAAAAAAAGAAGCTTCATGAACAATAAACTTTTTCAGATCAATTGAATAGGTTGACTCTCTCTTTTTAATATGTATTATTGTCCTTCCGTTTATATTTTCTGTAATCAGTTCATTTCCGAATCTTTTATCTAGCAGTTTTTTTGGATAGTAACTTTGTATTATATTGAAGTTTGATATTGCTTCGGAAATATCCCGATGTAAATTTTTTTCAACATTCCACTTACGAGCATTATAATTGTAAGCACAAATTAGTATTCTGCTATTCAAGGTAAACATATAAACAAACAAAGTATCTATTTGTTTTTCATTTAATATTAAAACTATATTTTCATTAATATATATTACTTTATATACAATCTCATTTTTTTTAATTTCAAAATCCGCTTTAAATTTCCCTGATGCAGTATCGAAAAATTCTATTTTATCTTTCTTTATAACATAAAAATCATTATCAGCATAAAACCCTACCCCTAATATCTCATCTCTAGTTTTCAATTCTATTATTATACTTTTATTTTCTATATTTTCTAATACTAAAGTTAAAATGTCTGAACTTATATCTTCCAAAACATATAAAATAAAAGTATTATTTCTATTCGTAGTAAATTTGCTCACACCTGATTTGTAAATCAAATCTTTACACCTCTTAATGAGTAATAAAAAGTTGCCGCTTTAATACAGCAACTTTTTATTTTTAATAAATTTTATATTGGAGCATGACAACCACTGCTATGAGCTCCCGATAACGCACCTACTGCTAATTGCTCATTTACACCTAATGCATTCAAGTCTTCAAGATTTCTCGAACGTAATGATTGCTTTTCAATGTCATTCAGGTTATATTCTTCGAAAACATTTTCTGCGTTATCAAAAAATTCCCCAATTAAATTCCAATCACTTTGCAAATCATTAACTAGTCTTTCTAGATTAGTCATAAAAGCACCTCCTTTCTCTCTAATAATTAAATATTATCATTTTTTCAAGTGATTTAGTAGGATAATCGTTCGACAAATATTGACATGAAACGACTTTAGAAGCGTAAGCATCAAATTGGTATGTCATCACTAAATACTATTATCGTTGTTTAAACCTTAAGCAAAAGTATGCTCATTCCCACGTTTCTCTCTCTTAAGACTATTCTGGTTATTTTGCATCCATCTTTTTAAGTATAGGTTTTTAACTCGAATGAATCTAATACATATCAATATCCTCTTATTCTATTCAACTGAATTTTAAATACTAAAAAGTATGTATAGAGATCTCATCCTTGCAAATTACTACCTCTCTTACAACTGATCTAATAATATGTTGTTTATTTTCAAATGTTAACTCGTCTTCACCTTGGTTTAAGTAATATTCTGTCGCTTTTAAAAACATTTCTAACCCTTGATCATCTGATTCATTTTCTATCTTCTCGTATAATAATATTAAGAGCTCTTTCCGATAGAATTTCCAGTTGATCCGGACAGCTAGAGAATTTATTTGGATTTCCTATAGGAGATGGTCGCCTTTGGCTTCCTCACCCTTTTATGTTTTACCTGTTTGACCTCTTGCTTTACTGAGGAGGCCAAAGGATAAATCAATCATTAAATGATTACTTTAAAAATAATAGCTGACAGGTGCTTACCTGCTTATTTGGACTACCCAATCATATGATTTGGACGAAGGATGGAGAAAGCTCCATTTTAATACTTCGTCTTTTTTATTACGCTTTTTCTTTTCCCTCAGACCGTGCTCATGAGACAATGGAACGGACAAGGTTGACACAGGAAATAGCTATTTCTCCTTGCGGACTGGTTCTCTGTCAAGTATTCGGACAAGTTAACTATGAAACTATGAAATTTCTACATTTAACTTGTACGAATGAATATAATCGAAGTTCAATGGCTGTCTTCCAGAGGCCTCTAAAGACTTTTCAGGGAAAAGAAACTCCTCAATCCACTTATCCGTCATTTCATCCTCTAACGGACAAACTAATCCTTTCTTCTCGGCAAGACGAATGATTTCTGTCACCTTTTGACGGGAATTAGCTGTACTTGCTGCAATCCCTCTGAGACTGATTCCTTCGTCGTTTAATTCCAAAATCCTTCGATAATGAATCATACAAAAATACCTCCTGTATAAATAATGTCACACTTTTGTGTGCCCATTAATTATACAAGAGGTATGGTTTGGTAAACACCTTGTCATTCACTGCTACATTTTGTGTCATCGAGTGGTAAAAAAGATGTCACTAGTGGTACATTTCTGTGGCTGTAATCACCTTAAAATAATTACCAATATTTTACGCCCCTCTATTGTCAGTGAGATTGAAATCCTGATGTTTTTAAGATCAACGAAAAAATCTAGAAATGACATTTACTTACAAGACCCAATCGGTCAAGATAAGGAAGGCAATGAAATTAGTTTATTCGATATTTTAGAAGCAGATAATGAGGATATTATTGAATATATTCAGTTAAATCTTGAAGTAGCAAAAATTAATAAATATTTATCCGTACTTGATGATCGAGAAAAACTCGTTTTAATCAGTCGCTATGGGCTTGACAATGAGAAAGAGCGTACGCAAAAAGAAATTGCGAAAGAGTTAAAAATTTCGAGGAGTTATGTTTCCAGAATTGAGAAACGAGCGCTAATGAAAGTGTTTCATGAATATTATCGGCAAGAAAAACGCTAAAATCCGAGTGACTAACCACCCGGATTTTTGTTTGGTTTATAATTGCTCGACTACTTTAATAATCAGTTCGGCTGCGTGTTTAGCTGCTTGATCGATGAATTCATCAAATGACTGTGCTGATTCTTGGCCGGCAATATCCGACAGTGCACGAATCACAACAAATGGCGTTTGATATTGATGACAGACTTGCGCGATCGCCACAGCTTCCATTTCAGCCGCAATCACATCAGGGAAATTCGCTTTAATTTTACTGACAGCTTCAGGCTTTTGAACAAATGAATCACCTGTCGCAATTAACCCTTGCTTACACCCTACTTGATCAATTGCTTGAATTGTCGCCTCCACGATCTGGATTAATTTTGGATCAGATTCGTAATAAAACGGCATGCCTGGTACTTGTCCATAATGATAATCAAATGCAGTTGCATCGACATCATGATGGACAACGCGGTCACTAATGACAATATCACCAATCGATAAGCTCGAATCCAGCCCACCAGCAGAACCTGTATTAATCACAGCAGTTGGCTGATACTTTTCATGTAAAATCGTTGTTGCCATCGCTGCATTCACTTTACCAATCCCTGATTTAAGTAAAACAATTTCTTTTCCTTGTAGTGTTCCTTTAATAAATAAACAGTTTGCAATCGTTTCTCTCGTCTGCACATCCATTTTCTCTAATAAAAGCGCTACTTCTTGATCCATTGCGCCAATAATTCCAATCATCAATAACCGTCTCCCTTATTCAACGTCACCGTCAACTTCATCTTCTACTGTATTCGATCCAAATCGATCCATCTCATCATGAGTATATAATACATCAACTCGTTCAGGCATCCAACCTTGCCCTTCAACCCAGGTTATGTAGACTCGAAAATGCTCATCCATCGATGAATTAGAAAATGTTGCGATCACACTTTGCGGACCATTACCCGAAACCCATAAATAATACATTTCATCGACATTAATCCCTGTTGCGAGTTCAGCCGCTTTCATCATCTCTTTCCAGTCAACCGAACTTTGCTCCCAGGTGATTTCATGTGGTTCTTCCTGAACAGTTGGGATCGGTCCCCAAGTTGACGTATAGGCATACATAACATTTTCATCATCACTCGAAAGTGTTTCTAACGCAAAATCATCTGGGTTCTGCTCAACTGGTACAGCATCCTCATCTGTTTCATCTCCAGAGTCAGATAAGTCATCTATAGGTTCAGGATCGTCATCTAGACCACCATTTTCACCATCAAGATCATTTCCATCATCGAGACCTTCATTAGGCACTTCTTGATCTGGCTCTGCAATCGCCGGTTCATCATCTGATCCCGACATCACAAGTGCAATCACAAGCATCACGATTAAAACAGACCCGATCCCAACAAAGATCATTAGCCACCGTGTATTTTTACGCTTCTTTTGATAACGACTTAATCGACTATAAGAAAGTTGCTCATCATCCATTAAAACATGCTCCTCTCTCAATCATATTTGACACGCTAGGAACAAAGTCGCTATCGCGACTAAATCACGTCCCAAGTAAACAATATTTACTTGGGATTTTATCTCGCTTCAA
>NZ_BAABDL010000105.1:0-25353 GCF_039539605.1 Amphibacillus indicireducens
AGTGGACTCGGAATGGATATTGAAGGACTCATTCTAGCGTATAGGTGGGTCTAAAACAGCGTAATAATCAAAAATAATTGAATTTATTATAAAAAGGGAATTTTCCATGAAAAGCAAATACTTAAAAACAATGGCATTTGATATTAAATAGTAAATATTTGTAAATGAGTCAGCATTGAGTAGATCTATTTGATTATAGCCAATAAAATACATCAGCTATGATTGTTTTGGGAATAGAAAATGTTATACTTGTTATACAATTTCTCTAATTTTCAATCAACTACCTAGATTCTTGAAATGATATTTATGTTTGTTTCAAACTAAATAGAAACCTAATAAAATGACATTGGTACAATGGAGGAGAAAATCGTGAATATTAAAAAGTTTTTACTTTTAGCCTTTTTCGAAACCTTTCTTTTTTGGGGAATCGTTGCAGTCTATACGCAAATTAAAAATATTACTTTTGGGTCATCGATTGTATTAATACTTTTTTACATTTTAGGTGTACTTGGACCTGCAATCGCTGCTATAACCGTTAGCAAGAAGTCTGAGACAAAAGAAGAATTTAGGAAGTTTTTAAAAAGTTGCTATCAACCACCGAAAAAACTAAAGTGGTATATATTTATTGTCGTGATTGTTTTAGTATCATCTTTACTTCCGTATTTCATAGTCGGTGGAGAACAAATTGCATCTTTAAAATATATATTTTTAAATATACCTCTTTTTATTTTAATTGGTGGGTTAGAGGAAATTGGATGGCGAGGGTTTTTACTTCGGGAATTGACTAAAAAAAAACCTCCTTTTAGTAGTACATTACTAGTAAGTATAATATGGAGTGTTTGGCATTTGCCGTTATTTTTCATCATCGGAACTTATCAATATGAATACTTGAATATTCCCATATTTATCGTCAGTGTTATTTCATTCTCCTTTTTGTTATCAACTATTTATTACAAAACAAATAGCATATTTCTTTGTATAATTGCACACGCCTTTTTTAATAGTGTACTTGATGTATTTATTAATAACCAGTCACTATTTGGAGAAATTGTAGTGTTAGCTTTTTCACTATTCATTTTTTTCATATTTCTAAATAATCGACATCGTTCATTAGTAATGAAGAAATATTCATGAAAAATACCCAGTAATAATTTTCTGCATATATCAAATAACTGTTAATAGTATCCTCTTAATTGAGTATTTTTGATCAATTGTAGATGGTGAAATACTTAAGCTACACTAATTGGAATGCGCGCGCTTTCATAAACATAGAAAAGTAAACCGACTTTCCTTGAAAGAAAGTCGGTTTTTGTTAGAGCTTTAGCTCTCCCATTCGCAGTAGCTCAACAACAGCTTGTGCTCGCCCCTTTACACCTAGCTTCTGAATTGTATTCGAAATGTGGTTTCTAACTGTTTTTTGGGATATAAATAGTTCGTCTGCAATGTCTTTTGTTGTTTTGTCTTGCACGAGTAGTTCGAAAACCTCTTTTTCGCGTTTGGTTAATATTTGCTTCGGTTTGTAGTCGTCATCTTTCAAGTCTAGACCCCTCCTTGCTGTCATTAAAGTTGCGGCTTGAAAGGGTATTAATACATGTAGTCAGATTATTTTATGTTCAAGTTTTGTTTCTGTGAAGGGGATTGAATCAAGATTTGTATTTGTTGTTGAAAATTTGATTTTGCCTTATTTAAATAGATTGCAAACAAGCGCTGTAAAGGTGATAATAAGGGTAGGTTTTAGTTAGAGGGGGCTTTTTTAATGCAGAAAAACAGTGAACAAATAGAGAAAATTGTGAATGGAATCGAAACGACAGGATCAGGATATGATTTATTAAGGTATGTCGCTTTGCCTGATTTACTTGGCAAAGATGCACCACTTATTTTATATGTTATGGGAAAAAACTTAGCACGTGCCCAGTCATTTCAATCGATTGATCAGGTTGGTGAGTTTTTCAATAAGGTTGGTTGGGGATCATTAGAGCTGATTAAGGAAAAAAGAGCTGAGCATATTTTCAAATTACAAACGCGCGTGATTTCTGAGCGCCATCGTTTAGGAATTGCCACTGATTATCGACTTGAGGCAGGTTTTTTAGCTGCTGCGATGGAGCAAATTCTATCGTTTCAGTGTGAGTGTCTTGAAGAAGAAAAACCTCGGAAAAATTTTGTTGAACTACGCGTGCAACATTATCGTTAAATTAATGATTTGAAAATTAAAACAGACGTTTATTCGTTGGCAGAATAGACGTCTTTTTTTTAATTTTCTTGATCGTTCAAGTGCTGTTGAATCAGCTTAGCTGTTGGTTCTGGAATACCTAGTCGTTTAATCATGTCTAGTGGTGCTTCTTTAATTTCATTAATTGATTTGAAGTGAGTCATTAGTGCGTTTCGCCGTTTTGGTCCGACACCAGGTATATCATCTAGAATTGATTTAAAAGCACTTTTCCCACGTAATTGGCGGTGGAAAGTAATCGCAAACCGGTGGACTTCATCTTGGATCCGTTGAATTAAATAAAATTCCTGTGATTTCCGATTAAAATCGATTACTTCTGGTGGCTCGCCGTACAATAATTCACTTGTTTTATGGCGGTCATCCTTTGCCAAGCCACATAATGGGATGTCTAAACCTAATTCATCTTCTAAGACGCTAAGTGCAGCCGACATTTGCCCTTTACCACCATCGACAATAATTAAATCGGGCAACGGTAAATTCTCTTTTAAGACGCGAGTATAGCGTCGCCTGATGACTTCTCGCATCGTGTCATAGTCATCCGGTCCTTGAACGTCTCTGATTTTATATTTTCGATATTCTTTTTTATCTGGTTTACCATCGATAAAAACAACCATCGCAGAAACAGGATCTGTCCCTTGAATATTCGAGTTATCAAATGCTTCGATTCGATGTGGTGTTTCGATGTTTAGTTTTTCACCAAGGCGCTCGACAGCTTTGATCGTTCGCTCTTCATCACGTTCAATCAGTGAAAACTTCTCCTCTAAAGCGATTTCCGCATTCTTGCCTGCTAGCTCAAGCAGGTCTCGACGTTTACCGCGATACGGAATTGTGACCTCAACTTTAAGTAATTCAGTCAATAGTTGATAATCTACTGGTGCCGGGACGAGCACTTCTTTCGGTCGAATGTGATTGTGATGTAAATAAAACCGCCCAACAAAGCTCACAAATGATTCCTCAGCATCATTGTAAAATGGAAAGATTGTGACATCTCGTTCAATAAGTTTGCCTTGGCGGATAAAAAAGACTTGGACACACATCCATCCTTTATTGTAGCTGTAGTTGAAAATGTCCCGATCGATTCGATCATTTAAAATCATCGTTTGACGCTCCATCATCACGTCAATATGTTGGATTTGATCACGTAATTCTTTTGCTCGTTCAAAGTTAAGCTCATCACTTGCGACTTGCATTTTTTCTTTTAATTTATTCTTAATCGTTGTGTGACCACCATTTAGAAATGAGACAACATCTTGAACAATTGCTTGATATTCCTCTTCAGTGGGCGGTGTATCTGCACATGCTAAGCACTGGCCAAGATGATAGTAGAGGCAATATTGACCTGGCTTGTTGTTGCATTTTCTTAGTGGGTAAATCCGATCTAAAAGCTTTTTTGTTTCTCTAGCTGCTAAAACATTTGTATAAGGACCAAAGTATTTGCCTTTATCCTTTAGTACTTTTCGGGTAATGATTAAGCGTGGATGACGTTCGTTTGTTACTTTCAAATAAGGATAACTCTTATCATCTTTTAATAAGACATTATATCTTGGATCATATTTTTTGATTAAGTTCATTTCTAAAATCAGTGCTTCAATTTCTGACGAGGTGACGACATATTCAAAATCTGCTATCTCTTGAACGAGTCGTTGCGTTTTTTGATCGTTTGCTCCGGCAAAATATGAGCGAACACGATTTTTAAGTTTTTTTGATTTGCCGACATAAATAACTGTCCCACGCTTGTCCTTCATTAAATAGCAACCAGGCTCAGCAGGTAGGACAGCTAACTTTTCCTGAATAATCGTTGACATACTCCAACACTCCATTGTTGTTTAAAAAATCACTAAGTTACTCCGATTATAACATATAATACCTAGAATCATCTGCGTCTAGCCTTTGCTTAGCAATAAAAAGATCACATGGATTGGTTTATCACATGTGATCTTGATTGGTTTATGCGTGTTGCTCAATGCGTGCTTGTAGTAACTCTTTCGGCTGGAAACCAACAACTTGGTCAACAATCTCGCCGTCTTTAAATAGAATTAATGTTGGGATACTCATCACACCGTATTTACCTGCTGTTTCTTGATTATCGTCAACATTTAATTTTACAATTTGAACTTTATCAGACATTTCTTCATCAATGTCCTCCAAAATTGGTCCAATCATTTTACATGGTCCACACCAAGGTGCCCAAAAATCAGCTAGCACAAGTCCTGAACCCGTATCTTTTGCGAAATTTGCATCTGAAGTGTTTATAATTGCCATCGTTATTCCTCCTTATAAAATCTCTTAATCAAATTCTGTAGTTAGTATACCACCTAGGGCATCTGTTAGCTAGTAGACTGCTCATTGTTAGTTTGACCACAGCCTCACTTGTTGATGCACAAAGCTCTAAATAACTTAAAATAGATTTTACCGTTATTTTTGACAGGAATCAATCAATTAGCTCAGCTCAAAAACAGTTACTCCACTTCCGCCTTCATTCATCCCGCCAGCACGGGCGCTTTTAATGTTGCGATGATGTTTTGCGAAATCTTGGACGCCTTTACGCAAAGCTCCAGTTCCTTTACCATGAATAATCGTTACCTGTGGATAGCCGGCTAAAATTGCATCGTCGATATATTTTTCTAAAACCTGCAATGCATCTTCATATCGTTCTCCACGCAAATCAAGCTCAGTTTTGACATGATAGTTCGATCCTTTAACTGTTGCTAAAGGCTTTTCAACAACTGGGTTTTCACGTTTAATTAAACGTAAATCTCTCTTTTTCACCTTAATCTTCATGACACCAATCTGAACTTGAATATCATCGCCAGCACCGACTGCAATAATCGAACCTGTTTGATTAAGTGTGAGAACTTTAACTTCATCACCAACTTCAAACGATTGTTTTCCAGCTTTTGTCGTTGCTTGACTTGATTCGCTACTTTTGTCCGTTAAATTGGGATGTGCCTGATCAAGACGCTTTCTCGCCTCGATCCATTCATGTTCTTTTAGTGATGCACCATGCTTCATTTCACGGATTGACTCAACAATTTCAGATGCTTCTTGTCGTGCCTTTTCAATTGCCTTTTGCGCTTTTTCCTCAGCTTTTTGATAGAGTCGTTCGCGTTCTTGATTAAACTTTTGTAATTCTTTTGTCAATTGATCGCGCAGTGCTTCTGCTTCTTGTAACGTTCGTTCGGCATCATCATAGTCTTGCTCAGCTTGACGTCTAGCGGTATCAAGTGATTCAATCATATGTTCAACACTTTTTGTATCAGTGCCAATTAATTTTTTCCCAGCTTCAATCAATTGATCATCTAAACCGAGACGACGCGAAATTTCAAACGCGTTACTTCGACCAGGGACACCGATTAACAATCGATAAGTTGGTTGTAACGACTTGACGTCAAATTCAACAGAAGCATTGACAACACCTTCACGGTTATAACCATATGCTTTTAGTTCCGGATAGTGCGTTGTTGCGATTACTCGCGCCTGTTTATTTACAACATAATCTAAGATTGCCATCGCAAGCGCGGCTCCTTCTTGAGGATCAGTACCTGCTCCAAGCTCATCAAATAACACTAAACTCTTCTGATTCACTTGCTTTAGTATCTGAACAATTTGTGTCATATGTGATGAAAAAGTACTTAAGCTTTGCTCGATCGATTGTTCATCACCAATATCGGCAAAAACATCCTCAAATACGGCTAGTCGACAACCATCTAATGCCGGCACTTGCAAACCAGATTGTGCCATCAATGTTGCTAAACCAACCAACTTCAATGTCACGGTTTTACCACCGGTGTTAGGTCCCGTGATCACAATTGCATGATAATCTTCACCTAATAAAATATCATTTGCGACAACTTCATCATCACTTAATAATGGATGACGTGCTTGCTTCAGATCAATAATCCCTTGATCATTCATTTTAGGCATGGCTGCTTTCATTGAACGACCTAGTTTTGCCCGGGAAAAAATAAAATCTAATTGTGTCAAGACGACAACATTAGTCGTCAAATAGGAATGATGTCCAGCAATCTCTGTTGATAACTCTCTTAAAATCCGCTCAATTTCAACTTTTTCAGCAACCTTAGCTTCTGATAAGAGGTTATTCACCTCAACAACTGCTTGTGGTTCAATAAAAAGTGTCTGACCAGATGCAGATTGATCATGGACGATCCCACCAAATGAGCCGCGATACTCCTGTTTAACAGGTAAGACGTAACGATCATTTCGAATCGTCACAATTGCGTCAGATAGCATTTTACTCTTTGATTTCGTTAAGCTTTCAAGGCGATCACGAATCCGACTTTCATTCGTGCGTATTTTTGTTCGAATCGAACGTAATTTGCTTGAAGCCCCATCCATCACGTGACCATTGTCATCAATACAGCTTCTAATCTCGCGCTCGAGATGGTTTAATAATTCAATTTGAGCGACCAAATCTCGAATGATTGGGATGTCAACTTCCTCTTGTTCAATATTTTCAATAAAGTAACGGAGCTGTTTACCGCCATAAATCGTATCTGCAATTTGCAAACATTCTTGAGCGTTTAAGCTTCCCCCAATTTCTACCCGCTTCAAACTTGCTTTAATATCGGTTATTCCACCGAACGGGACATCACCATATAATCGGACAACTTGTCCGGCCTGATCCGTTTCTGCTTGAAGCTGTTCAACGAGTGATAGCTCAGTAGATGGCTTCAATTGACGTGCTCGTTCTTTGCCTAATGATGTTGCCGCATGGTCAACTAATTGTTCAATTACTTTATCAAAATCTAAGATTTGATAAATTCGTTTATTCATCTTATCACCTAATTTTCTTTTTTGTTAAAAAAGGTTTCTAGTTCTGCCAATGACCAAGTGTTGACGACCGTTTCAGGCTTTAACCAACCGCGTCGCGCTACTTTAATTCCTTCAGTCATAAAACTTAATGTTTTTTTATTATGTGCATCTGTATTAATTGCAATCGGCACACCTTTTTCTTGTGCTTTATTGACCCACTCAGCTGACAAATCAAACCGTTTAGGATTGGCATTTAACTCAAGAATTGTATTTGTTTTTTTCGCATAGTCAAGCAGTTCATCATGATTGACTCGATAGCCTTCACGTTTACCAATCAATCTGCCTGATGGGTGAGCGATCATTTTAACGTATGGATTATCCATCGCGGCCTTGAGCCGCTTCATAATTTCTTCCTCTGACTGATTAAAGCTAGAATGAATCGCTCCAATGACAAAATCAAGCTCTTGTAAAAATTGATCATCAAAGTCTAGCTCACCATTTGGCAAGACATCCATCTCAACACCAGCTAAAATTTTGATTTCTGGATAGAGCTCGCGCAAGCGCTCAATTTCTTCCCTTTGTTTACGAAGACGCTCTTCATTCAAACCATTAGCAACACGTAAAAATTTTGAATGATCAGTGATTGCCATGTATTGATAGCCCTTATCGAGGCAAAATTTAACCATTTCCTCAACAGAGTGAGCACCATCGCTCCACGTCGTATGCATGTGTAAGTCGCCAAGAATTTGCGCTTCAGAGACTAATGAGACTTCCTCTTCAAACACATCGAGCTCTCCTTTTGCTTCACGCAACTCGGGCGGAATAAAATTTAGACCAAAATGTTTGAAAAAAGCCTCTTCTGTTACGAAAGTCTTCACTTTTCCAGTTGCTAAATTTTCCACACCATATTCACTAATTTTTTCACCTTGTTCTTTAGCGCGTTGACGCAATGCGACATTATGGTCTTTTGATCCGGTAAAATGGTGCAATGTCGTCGCAAATTGATCTGCGGTCACTAGACGAAAATCAACTGATACGTCATATTGATCGCTCAGGACAACCGAAACCTTTGTCTCTCCCTGTGAAATGATTTGCTTGATGTCTTCCATATTGAGCAAGGCTTCCTTAACATCTTTCGGTTGATCAGTTGCAATAATAAAGTCGAGATCTTTAATCGTCTCACGCATTCTTCGGATACTTCCTGCGATTGAATAGAGTTGAATCGTGTCAATCGATTCAAGATATGCTTCGATTTTTTTAGCTAATGGCAGCATGAAATCAATTGGTAAGCGATCAGGACGAGTTCCTGCTTCATTAATCGCCCGCAAAATATTTTCTTCTGTCTTTTTACCGAATCCTTTTAAAGCAGACACTTGATTTGCTTCACAAGCAATTCGTAAACTCTCTTGATCCACGATATTAAGCTCTTGATACAGTCGAGCTAACTTTTTGCCTCCGAGACCTGGTAAATCAAGGAGTGGAATTAAACCACTTGGAACGTCCGCTTCAAGTTCTGATAACAAAGTTGATTCTCCAGTCGTAAGATACTCACTAATAATCTCAGCTGTTCCTTTTCCAATCCCTTTAATTTTCGTGAAATCTTCAATTTCACTAAGTGCACGCTCATCAATTTCAAGCGATTGTGCTGCTTTTCGATAGGCCGAGATCCGAAATGGATTCTCCCCTTTTAACTCTAAATAGAGAGCGATTTTTTCTAATAACTGAATCAGGTCTTTTTTATTCAATTGATTCATGATGATCCCTCCAGTATTTTTTGTGAGAAAAACCCTTGTACACATGAGGTCAAGGGTTAGCTGTTAATTATATGTTCAAACCATAATGTTTTAATTTGTTCTGATAAAACGGGTGTTTGTTCAATCATAAATCGCGCCATACTTGAATCTGCTAACAAATTTTGGATCATCATAATCGGCAATAACGACGCAACATAAACAATAATAAATAAAACTAAATATTGTTCAATAAAGCCAAAAACAGCACCGAATAAGCCATTAACAATATTTAACACTGGTAATTCAGCGACAAAATCTAACATTGAGCTAATGATGCTCATAACAATTTTTGTCACAAAGAACAGCATGGCAAAAGCGATCATATTATAATAAGCGTTTTCTAACGAGAGCGTTTCACTAAAAAATGCCCAGTCTTCCGCTAAAATTCTAGGGTATGGGATTAGCATTTCTAAATGAACTGCGAGATTGTCATAAAAATAAACGGCAACAAAAAACGCAACAAAAAAACCTAAGAAATGAAATAATTGCAAAATTAAGCCGCGTTTTAAACCACGAAAAATTCCTAATACGAGTAATCCAAGTAAGATTAAATCTAACATAAGCCTATTGTTCCTCTTTCTCTGCTATTTTTTTCAGTAGTGTCTCATAGTCTGCTTCTAATTTAAGATAGTCATTGATCGTATTGACAGCTGTTAAAACAGCTAATCGTGTTGTATCTAGGCTTTTATTGGCCTGATAAATTTCTTTCATTTTATCGTCCACCATACTGGCAACAAGGCGTAAATGGTGTTTGTCTGCATCCCCAATAATCGTATAGGTTCTGCCATAGATGTCAACTGTTATCCGTGTTTTTTGTTCTTGGGACACACCGACTCCCCCTTTTCTTCACTCCTACACATTATCTTAACATGAACAGCTTATTTAGGGAACTATTCTATTGCAGGTTTATTTGATATAATAGACAAAATAAGCTTTTTGAGGTGATTAAATGGGGAATATCGTTAAAATCGTTTCTGAACAAACAATGTCGGATATGCAAGTCGCTTACCAAACTTCGCTTAAAAAAACACCACCACACGCAGTCTTTTCAGCACAGACAAATCAAACAACAATTACTGCTTATAAATCAGGCAAAGTGCTGTTTCAAGGAGCTCATGCAGAACAAGAAGCTAACCGCTGGGGCGGCGAAGTTTCCGCTAAGAAAAAAACTGAATCAAAGCCAAAACAAGCACACCTTTATCACCCGGATTCAAGTTTGTTTAGCCAATCAATTATTGGTTCTGATGAAGCAGGTACTGGTGATTATTTTGGACCCATTACAGTTGCTGCTGCCTATGTCAGAAGTGATCAAATTGAGTTGTTGCGCGAACTTGGTGTCCGTGATTCAAAAAACTTATCTGATCCAATGATTGAAAAAATCGCGCAAGATATTTTGCTCTGTGAAATTCCATATTCATTAATGACATTGCCGAATCCAAAATATAATCAATTACAAGCACGCGGTTGGACACAAGGAAAAATGAAAACAATGCTTCACGACGCTGCGATTAATTCTCTTTTAGAAAAAATTTCTCCAGCCAAGCCTGATGGGATCTTAATTGATCAATTTTCCGAACCAGGCGTGTACATCAAACATTTAAGAACTGAAAATAAACGCCTACCAGATTCAACTTATTTTATTACGAAAGCAGAAAGCCACTCGATCGCAGTCGCAACTGCTTCAATCATTGCACGTGCACGATTTGTTCGAGAGATTGACCGATTAAGCAAGCAAGTTGGCATGACCTTACCTAAAGGTGCATCAGCCAAAGTCGATCAAACCGCCGGCACAATTATCCGTCGCAACAGTGAAGCATATTTAAACAATATCGCCAAAGTTCATTTTGCCAACACAAAAAAAGCAGCAGCCTATTTGAAATAGGGATTGGCTGCTTTTTGATTATGGAAGATTTTATATGCACTGTTATATCTTACGACCATCGATTTATTTCAGATCAGGAATTAGATCAGTTAATAATGTATACTCATTAAGAGTGAATTGAGAAAAGTGAGATTTTCTATTGTCACTGTATAGGTGGCAGTCTATATGATTTTATTTCTTTTACCTTTCCAGACTTTGCGGCATTACTGAACGTGTACACATCGCAAAAATTAATTTTTGTCCCGTTTGCTAATGAAATCACACCATTTATTGATGCGAATTTACCATGTGTGATCACCTGATAAATCTCAAGCACAATAATGTTGTTATTATTTTCATCCTGTATCGCAGTAATGAATGAGCTTAGGCTTTCTACTTTTTTATTCTCTTGTAATTGATCCCACACAATCGATTCATCTGCATATTTCTTGATGACATCGTTGTGTCGCATAACTAAAGCTACTGTAAATTCAATAACTATTTGTTTTCTTGGAGCATTATCGCATCCTTTAGGCTGGTATGAGAAAATCATGATACTCACTATTTTCTAAAAATAAAAGAAATTCTCCATCTTCACTTTGAAATTCGTCCGCTCAGCCAAGATCAAAAATGTCTAAACCAGCTGTAATCGTTTGGTCATGAATATCTCCTCTGTAGACACTTTTAACGTTAAAATCAAAACCTTGAAAAACAAATTGACTGGGCTGTGGTTCACTTGTAAAATCATATGTTCCAATAATAATAACTTCGGCTCGCTCAAGAACCTCCTCTGGTTCTAATCCAACCCAAGTTGTAGCAGAAACAGTATTGCTTGTTAACGTTAATGATGTAAAAAAGCAGACAAGTAAAAATATAACATATGATTTTCTCATTATATTTCCATCTCCTTTTTGTTAATTAAATACAATGAATACGAATAATTAAAATCTATCCTTCTAGTACTTATCTTTTCATTCGTTTAGCAATTTTAAAGTGCTGTCAATTAAATCATATCATTCATTTCAAAATTTACCATGATAAAGAAAAAAATTTGTTATTATATTGGTCTCAAATTGATCTAACTGATCCTGATGGTCAATTTCATGATCGTAGTTCGCAATATCGGACAGCAATTTTTTATCAAAATGAACAACAAAAGCAACTTTCGATTGAAGCTAGCGGGCGTTTAGTCAACCGATTATGACTGAGATTATCAAGTATTCGAAATTCTACCCTGCTGAAGATTACCATCAAGATTTTTATCAAAAAAATGAAGCTGAATATGTAAAAGATCGCCAGCTTTCCGGTCGAGATCAATTTATTGAACAAAATTGGAATTACTTTCACAACTATAAAACCAATGAAAATTCAATCGTTAGAGATCACCTTCTGAATTGATGTGGTCTCTAACGAATAAAGACTAATCGTCAGAGATCAACCTCTGAATCGGTGCGATCTCTAACGAATAAAGACTAATCGTCAGAAATCAACCTCTGAATCGGTGCGATCTCTAACGAATAAAGGCTAATCGTCAGAGATCACCCTCTAAGTCGATGCGATCTCGAACGAATAAAGGCTAATCGTCAGAGATCACCCTCTGAATCGATGCAATCTCTAACGAATAGGAGCTAATCATCAGGTGTCTCACATAAAATTGCTTTGATATCCAATCAATCACGACAAATCGTTAGTCATTCGGCAAGCTTATCTATAAATAACGCATTTTATAATTTCTTAAACAATAAAAAAATACGTGGTCTGACAGTCAACATTCACCCTGTCAAAACCACGCACTTATATTTTTTATTAAGCTCTCAACACCGCATCATATTCTGCTTTCACTTTTTCTAAGATCACTTCAAAAGACGCTTCAACTTCTTCATCTTTAAGCGTTCGCTCTGGATTGAAGTAGAGCAAGCTTAAGGCAAGTGATTTTTTACTCTCTTCTAAATGTTCGCCTTGATAAACATCAAAAACATGAACATTCTGAAGCCATTCCCCACCTGCTTCGATAATTGTTGTTTCTAAGTCAGCTGCCGTTACAGACTCATCAACAATTAATGCAACATCTCGTTTAATCGATGGGTAACGTGGAATCTTAGTAAACGATGGTTCATCATTATGAATTGCGAACAGATAATCTAAGTCAAGATCAAACACATATGTCTCTTTTAGATCAAAAGCTTTCTCAACAAGCGGATGAACTTGACCGATAAAACCAATCGCCACATCGTCAATAAAAATTTGTGCCGTACGGCCTGGGTGCATCTGCTTCATCTCAATTTGCTTGTAAGTTGGTGTCACCTTCAAGCGAGTGAATAACTCATCCAAAATTCCTTTTGCTAAATAAAAATCGACTGATTTTGCTTCTTGTTGCCACTCATGCGTAATCCATTTCCCAGTAAGTGCACCACTTAAACGCAGTTTTTCTTTTGGCTGAGTTTTAACAACTTCTTCTTTCCCAATAAAAATATTCCCGATTTCGTAGTAGCCTAAGTTTTGCTCTTTACGTGCAACGTTGTACGATAAAGTGTGCAACATTTCAGGTAACAAACTTTGTCTCAGCGTACTGTGCTCTTCAGTCATCGGTCGTGATAAACGGACTGCACTCTTACTCACAGCCTCGACTTCTGGACTAATCAACAGTTTAGCACGATCGTCTGTCGTCAATGAATACGTGATCGCCTCCATTAGCCCTGCACCTTCCATGAATTGTTTTACATAGCGTTTCAGCTGTTGATTTTTTGTTAGCTGACCAGCATGTTGACCACCCTCTGGCAACGTGTATGGTAAATGATCGTAACCATAAATTCGGGCAACTTCTTCAAGGATATCTTCAAAAATTGTAATATCTTGACGGCGAGTTGGAACCGTAATTTGGAATGTGTCACCATCTTGGACAAACTGGAAACGTAGTTTTTCAAAAATAACCGCAATTTCACTTGCTTCAATTTCTGTTCCTAAACGGTTATTGACCCGCTCGGTCGTAATTGTAATTTGTTTTTCAGATCGATCGAGCTGATCAAATTCACTGATCCCATTAAGGACAGTTCCATTTGCATATTCAGCTAATAAACGAGCTGCCCGCTGGCCTGCTTTTCTGACACGATTAGGGTCAACACCTTTTTCAAAACGTGTGCTCGATTCGCTGCGTAATTGATGATCTTTTGAACCGATTCGAACCCGTTTCGGATCGAAATAAGCTGTTTCAAGTAAAACAGTTGTCGTTTCGTCTGATACTTCTGAATCTGCTCCGCCCATCACGCCAGCGATTGCTGTTGGAACTGTTCCATTGGTAATGACTAAATGATCGGTTGTCAATGTTCGTTCAACATCATCAATTGTGACAATTTTTTCTTGATCAGTTGCTCGACGAACGACAACTTGATCTGAGGCAAATTTATCAAAATCAAATGCATGTAATGGCTGACCATATTCAAGTAAAACATAGTTTGTAATATCAACGACGTTATTAATTGGACGAATACCCGCTGCCATGAGGTGGTTTTGCATCCACTGTGGTGCAGGGTCAACTTTAATATCCTTGATCACAAACGCACCATAGTATGGATTATCTTCTTTTGCCTCAACTTTGATTGTCACACGATCTGTTGCTTTGTCTGCAATCGTCTCGACTGATTCCTCAGGCAAACGCACTTCACGATCTAAAATCGCTGCTACTTCATAAGCAACACCAATCATACTTAGTGCATCCGCACGGTTTGGTGTTAAATCAAATTCAAGTATCGCATCGTCTAAGTTTAAATACTCAGTTACGTCTGCACCAATTTCAACTTGGTTAGCAAAAACATGAATCCCATCAGCTGCATCTTTCGACAGATAGGCTTCTTTAACACCTAATTCGTCTAATGAACAAATCATCCCTTGTGATTCTTCGCCACGTAACTTTGTTTTCTTAATTTTAAAATTACCCGGTAAAACGGCACCTGGTTTAGCAACTGCAACCTTCTGACCTGCTGCGACGTTAGGTGCGCCACAAACAATTTGTAACGTTTCATCGCCAACATCAACTTGACATAGTTTTAACTTATCAGCATTTGGATGTTGTTCACATGACTCGACATACCCGACAACAACACCGGTACTTTCCTCAGCAAAATAAGCAACACCATCAACTTCGATCCCTGCTTTTGTAATCAGACTCGCCAACTCATCTGGTGTATATCCATCTAAATCAACATAATTTTTTAACCAATTTAAAGAAACTTGCATCTTAATCCTCCTCGTTTAAGCTTCGTGATACTGCTCCAAAAAGCGACGATCATTCGTGTAGAAATGACGAATATCATCAACTCCATATTTCAACATCGCAATTCGATCTGGTCCCATTCCAAAAGCAAAACCGCTGTATACTTCAGGATCATACCCGGCCATTTCTAATACTTTCGGGTGAACCATTCCACCACCTAAAATTTCAATCCAGCCAGTCTGCTTACAAACTGAACAGCCATTACCCTGACAAACTTTACATGAAATATCCATTTCTACAGATGGCTCTGTGAATGGGAAGAAGCTTGGGCGTAAACGAATTTCACGCTCAGGACCAAAAAATTGTTTGGCAAATTGATTGAGCACGCCTTTGAGATCACTCATCCGAACATTTTTATCAACATACAGTCCCTCAACTTGAGTAAATTGATGTGAGTGTGTTGCATCATCCGAGTCACGGCGATATACTTTTCCAGGACATATCATTTTGACCGGTTTACTGCCTTGATATTCTCCCATTGTTCTTGCTTGAACGGGTGATGTGTGCGTGCGCATCAGTAATTCTTCAGTAATATAAAATGAATCTTGCATATCACGCGCTGGGTGATCTTTCGGAATATTTAATGCCTCGAAATTATAGTAATCTGTTTCTACTTCAGGACCTTCTCTAACCTCAAAACCCATCCCAATAAAGAGATCTTCAATTTCCTCAATTAATTGCGTGAGTAAATGTGGACCACCTACTTGTACAGGACGTCCTGGTAAAGTCACATCAATTGTTTCTGTTTTTAGTTGTTCATTTAAAGCCGCTTCCTCTAAAATACGTTTTTCAGTTTCAATTGCATCAGCAATTGATTCACGTACTTTGTTAGCAAGTTCGCCTACTACAGGACGTTCTTCTGGAGCGAGTTTCCCCATTCCCCTAAGGACTTCAGTAATCGGACCTTTTTTTCCTAAATAAGCGACACGAACTTTCTCAACATCTGCCAATGATTGAGCTTGCTCAACTTGTTCGAGTGCTTCATTTTGTAATGCTGTTAATTTTTCTTTCATTAAAACGACCTCCTTGAATTTAATAAAACATAGCTCAACTTATTTTTTATTTAAAAAATAAAAAAACCTCCATCCCAAAAAAGGGACGAGGTTTGAAAGTTTCGCGGTACCACCCTAGTTGGCAACCTAAATTGCCCACTTGATTGTTTTAACGGACATAATCCGGAACGTTCTTACTTGATCAATGAATCGATCAAGGTCCCAAACGTCAGCTCCAGAGTGAAAATTCAGCTTTTTTCAATGTGCTTGCTTCCAGTCAAGGCAAGGCATCCCTGTATCATTGATCGGTTAAAAGCTTACTAGCTCCTTCATTGCTTTTCATATATGACTCTCATTATAGAAAAGTTCAGACGATTTTGCAACTTTATTCCTCAAACTACGGACATTTTTTTGATTTTAATTGCGACAATATGTCCATAGTCTCGCAACTACGGACTTTTTGCTTTGAAAAATCTGTGATAATGTCCCTAGTGGGGGCGACTACGGACAATTTTCAACTTAAAAAATGAGAATATGTCCGCAGTTAGTCAATTAGCTTAGAGATAGATGGTTTAGGTTCTTCAAGCAAGACTTATCTTATCAATTCATTTGCATTTGATACATCATAATCCCAGCGGCAATACTGACGTTGAGCGATTCGGCTTTTCCGTAGATTGGGATATGCACGAGTAGATCCGATTTTTCAATCAACGTCTGATTTACCCCTGAGCCTTCATTACCGACAATTAACGCGACCTGTTCTGGCCATTCAATTGTCTGAACAGGAACGGCTCGCTCCAATGTTGAGGCACAAATCGCCACACCTGATTCTTTCAATTGATCGACTGCTGTTTCGAGTGACGATTGGATAATTGGGATATGAAAAATTGAGCCCTGCGAAGCTCGGATCACTTTATCGTTATATAGATCAACCGTACCCTCGCCTAAAATAATCGCGTCAAAACCAGCGGCGTCTGCTGTTCGAATCATTGTACCTAAATTTCCAGGGTCTTGAACAGAATCGAGTAATAACAGCCGCTTCTTTTCATAATCTGTCACTGATTTTATTCTAACGATCGCCAAGATTCCTTGCGGTGATTTCGTTTGTGCCAAGTATGAAAATACATGATCACTAACATACTCAAGTTTCTCATTACTTAAATCAAAATTAGGCTCAAAGTTTTCTTCAATCACAATTGCCTCGAGCACCCATTGACTATTTAACGCTTCTTCAACAAGATGTTCACCTTCGACAATAAACAAGCCTTGTTCTTTTCGATATTTTCGTTGTTTTAACTTTGCCCAATTTTTTATTTGTTGGTTTTTAACCGAAGTAATCATTTTTTTCATCCTTTAATCGTATTCTTATCTCTATCATACATAGACGGAATAAAATTGGTCAAACTATTTCTAAGTAATTATTTCATTAAGAGGTGATAAATGATGGATTTAAATTTAAGAAAAGCTATCTTAGCAAATGTGACTGATAACAGTCAAGATGAGTTAGAAGCAACAATTGTTGATGCAATTCAAAGTGGAGAAGAAAAAATGTTGCCCGGACTCGGTGTTCTGTTTGAATTGATTTGGAAACAAGCCGACCAAACAAAAAAGAAAGATCTCGTTCAACTGCTTGAAACAGGTGTCCAGCACGCGGGTGCATAACTTAATTAATGAAGCACGGCAGATCAATTCGATCCCGTGCTTCATTTTGTTAGATCGTATTAAAATTCTTCATGCTTCAGCGGGTCAAGGTCATTTAAGCGACCATCTGATTTATTGAGACTATTTATTAGCTCAACATCACCTGCTTCAAGTTCAAAATCAAAAATCGCCAAGTTATTAAGCTGACGTTTTGGATTAGATGACCTTGGAATACTAATTGAATTTAACTGATAATGCCACCTTAAGACGATTTGAGCAGCAGTACGTCCATACTTATCAGCTAGTTTTTTAATCACTGGTTCTTCAAATAGTTTATTCGCCAGTGCTAACGGACTCCATGATTGTGTCATCACACCATTTTCCTCATGCCATTGACGTTGGTCAGCTTGATTAAAGTATGGATGAAGCTCAATTTGGTTGACACTAGGTAAAACACCGGTCTCTTTCTTTAGTCGCTCAAGATGTTCGGGTAAGAAATTACAGACACCGACCGAACGAATTAAGCCCCATTTTTTCGCATCGAGTAACGCTTGCCATGCTTCAACATAAACGTCTTGTTTCGGGTTTGGCCAGTGAATTAAATAGAGATCATAATAATCAAGATCAGCACGATAAAGTGATTCCTGAATCGTTTGGATCGCACGATCACGTTGATGCGCTCGACCAGGTAATTTAGAGGTAATGAATAAATCTTTTCGTGATACCGAGCTCTCTTTAATCCCTTTTCCAACCGCACCTTCATTTTCATAATTATAAGCTGTATCAAGTAGTCGATAGCCATTATTGATCGCACTTTTAATTGCATTGACACCTCGGAAACCATTTAATGTTGCTGTCCCTAAGCCAATCATAGGTATCTCTGTGCCATCATTTAAATAAGTTGTTGGTATTTGAATCATCTTTATCCTCCTTTTAGTTTCTATCCTTAGTATACCTTGTTCCTTTAAAAAGGAAACATAAAAAGCCGATTCAGATCATTTGATATGCAACTGAATGTTGCCTTTTGTCAAAGCTTGACTTAAAATAGAGATTAATAGAGTGTTTTGCAAGGAGAGTCTTTATGGATATTCGGACATTACAAACTTTAATTCAAACACATACAATTCAAAGCTTTTTACCGACAAGCCAAAGTGACAATCGTCATTCTTTTAATCAATTATTTTTACAAAATTTCAATCAACCAACTAACATGGCTACGCAGTCAACAATGTCAATTCGAGAAATTTTACATGGTCGCCCATCGATTCTCGAACAAACTGCTGCGATTGCCACACCGATTGAAGCGAATTTGTCGAAAGATTTAAATACGATTATTAAAGAAGCAGCATCGACATACCAAATCGATGAAAAATTGATCCGCTCCGTTATTCAAGCGGAATCTAATTTTAACCAATATGCAGTCAGTCATGCCGGTGCTCAAGGCTATATGCAACTGATGCCAGGAACAGCAAGAGGCCTAGGTGTGACAAATTCATTTGATGCCAGACAAAATATTTTTGGCGGAACGAAATATTTACGTCAAATGTTAGATCGTTATGATGGCAATACGACGTTAGCTTTAGCCGCTTATAACGCAGGACCTGGTAATGTGGATAAATATAATGGTATTCCACCATTTAATGAAACACAAAATTACGTTAAAAAAGTGATGGGACAATATCGTGGATAAATTAAAAATGCTTGGTCAGCTGTGACCAAGCATTTTTTACATTTATTTATCTTTCTTCCCACGCATAAGGCAAGATAAAGCCATCATATTTTGATTCAGATGTGATAAAGTCTTCAAATGCTTCTGATTCATAAGCAGCCTTCACATCTTGAGCCCACTGGCTGTCGAGCTCACTCGCTAAAATTGACACGATCACACGATGCTCTCTCGGTGTATCTTCAATCGCCAGCCCATCCGCAATCCGCATCCCAGCATCAGCAATATAGTTCCCATTAATAATCCCAAAATCAACATCTGGCAACGAAACTAAAATTTGAGCAGGATCTAAAATTTGAAAATCAATTTCATAATCGGCCGGAGATACACTATGCGGACAATATTAATCACTGGATTTAATAGTTGATAAATCAGTGGGATCGGTTTAATCCCACCTGGACGAGTGACGACAATGATAATCCCAATCGTCGCACCAAAAATTGTGCCCAGCAGTAAAGACATCCCAACCATATAAAATGTATCACCAATCGCTTCTAAAAATTGACTCATCGTAATATTCGTATCAATCATGAAACGTCCACCTCCTTATAGCGCACTTTTTGCTCACCGAGAAAGGCAATTGCAGCCTGTTTATCAAGCTCATTTCCTATAAGTTCGACATACCAAATTGCTAATGTTGTATCTTGGATTTCTGTCATATTAGTAAAAACAACACTAACATCTAAGTGAAATCTGTTAACCAGCGTTGCCAAAATCGGTTCTGTCGCGTGTTCACCAACCATTTCAAGTCGACTTAATATGTTAATATTCTGAACTTTCAACCTACGAATAATGTTATCTGGAATTTCTGTTCGAACGACGGTTTGAACAAAATTTCTCGTAATCGGGTGCTTTGGATGGCCGAATACATCTAGGACCGATCCTTGTTCAATCAACTGTCCCTGCTCAATCACAGCAACTTTATTACAAACCTTTTGGATCACTGACATTTCATGTGTAATTAACATAATTGTGATCCCATACTCGGCATTGACTTTTTTTAATAAGCCTAGGATTGATTGTGTCGTTTGTGGATCCAGTGCTGACGTTGCTTCATCACAAAGGAGAATTTTTGGGCTTAAAGCTAACGCTCGCGCAATACCAACCCGCTGTTTTTGTCCACCCGACAATTCACTCGGATAACTTTTTGCTTTATCAGACAATCCGACAAATGCCAATAGTTCTTCAACACGCGCCTTAATTTCTTGCTTGTTTTTTTTCGCTAAAATTAACGGTAACGCTACATTGTGAGCGATTGTTTTTGATTCGAGTAAATTAAAGTGTTGAAAGATCATGCCGATATCCTTCTTAATCAACCTTAGTTCTGGTGCCGTACACTCCGATAATCGCTTCCCGTCAATAATTACCTCTCCATTTGTTGGCCGTTCTAAATAATTAACCATTCGTAACAGCGTACTCTTCCCTGCCCCACTTAAACCAATCACGCCATAAATCTCGCCCTGCTTAATCTGTAAATTGATTTGGTTTAAGGCATGAATCTGAGTATTTTTTTGTTGATATATTTTATCAACACCTTCGAATTTAATCATTAACATCACCCACCTCATTTAAAGTTGACTTACTTTATCGGAATAGTTTGATTAATGATAAAACATATCTTAAATAATTTCAAGAGCTTTTTGCTAAATTGATTCATTTGCCTAATTTTTTTCATTAAAAAACCCCTAAGAGCTTATACTCTTAGGGGTTGTTCAATACCGAATAAATTAATCAAATGTAATTTTGTGAACTGTATCTTGATCTAATTGCTTAATCACTTCAACAATTAATTTAACTGCATTGTCAAAATCATCTTCATGAATAATTCCCGCATGTGAATGAATATAACGAGTTGCGATTCCAATTGATAATGCAGGTACACCATTAGCGGTTAAATGAATCGATCCACTATCTGTTCCACCCGCTGCAATCGATGCATACTGATAAGGAATCTCATGATCGTCAGCAGTTTTGATCACAAAATCGCGCAAACCTTTATGTGACACCATCGACGCGTCATAAATAATGATTTGTGGGCCCTTACCAATTTTACTATCTGCATCATTTGGAGAAATACCTGGTGTATCTCCCGCAATCCCTGTATCAACGGCAAAACCGATATCTGGCTCAATCATATGTGTTGATGTTTTTGCTCCGCGTAAGCCCACTTCCTCTTGAACCGTTCCTACACCATAAACAACGTTAGGATGATCGGTATCTTTTAACTGCTTTAATACTTCAATTGCAATTGCACAACCAATACGGTTATCCCATGCTTTTGCAAGTAATAGTTTTTCATTTTTCATCGGCTGGAACTCAAAGTATGGCACAACAGAGTCACCAGGCTTCACACCAAATGATTCAGCTTCTTCTTTACTCGTTGCACCAATATCAATAAACATATCCTTAATTTCATATGGCTTTTTGCGCGCTGCGGCTGGCATAATGTGTGGTGGTTTCGAACCAATCACACCAACCAAATCACCTTTTTCAGTACAAACCGTCACACGTTGAGCAAGCATGACTTGACTCCACCAGCCACCAATCGTCTGAAAATATAAAAACCCATTATCATCAATCCGCGTCACCATTAGACCAATCTCGTCTAAATGACCAGCAACCATCACTTTTGGGCCATCTTCCTGACCAACTTTTCTGGCGATCAAGCTTCCTAAATGATCAGTAAACACCTCAGTCGCATACGGAGAAATGTATTTTTTCATCACCTCACGTGCTTCTCTCTCATTACCTGAAATCCCTTTTGCCTCTGTTAATTCTTTAAACATCATAAATTTTTCATTCATTATGTATGACCTCCTTATCTTCTTATTATAACGAATTTTTTGCAAAATAGACAGAATACCGATTAACATCTATTCGTACTCTCATTCACCTAAGTTTCCGCCAGTGAGGGAACGATTAGTCTCTGTTCGTTAGCTTTCGAACTCACTTAATCATATTTACTGTAAATCTATAACAAAAAAAGACGAGCACAATTTAATCCTGCTCGTCTAAGACTCTCAATTTATTTTGTTCCCGACTTACCTGATGAGCCAAACCCACCTTCGTCTCTCTCCGTTTCAGACAACTCATCAGCCTGAACGAGGTCGACAGTTAAAACAGAGGCAATCACCATTTGAGCAATTCGCATATCTTTATCAACTTTAAAATCTTCTTTTCCATGGTTAATTAAAATTACTTTAATCTCACCTCTATAGCCCTCATCAATCGTTCCCGGACTATTCAAGACTGTAATTGAATGCTTTAAAGCAAGACCGCTTCTTGGTCTAATTTGTGCTTCTGTCCCTTTTGGTAATTCAATTTGTAATCCCGTTGCTACCAACGCTGTTTCTCCAGGCTTGATGATCTTTTCCTCAACAGAATATAAGTCAAGACCTGCATCGCCTTCATTTGCACGGTATGGTAATTTCGCATCTTCATGGATCAATTTAATAATCAATTTTTCAGCCATTTGAACCCCTCTTTTATTAAAAATTTCCTCACCTTAATAATTAGATTATCTTAAAAATTCGCGCACACTGACGCGATCGGATTTTTTTCGTGACAAAAATAATAATATGATTAAACTCGCAAACATCGCTACAGATGCGATCGGTGAAAAATTAACAACCGTTTGACCAATCGCTGTGTAAACAACTGCCATCGGTATGACGGTATAAAAAGATGCACCGACATATGAACGAAAGTCTTCAGTCGACTCGTAAATTAGAAATGATAATAAATGATAATGAATAAATGGAATGAGTCTTAAGATCGTAATTTGACCAGTCGTCAATTGTTTATCGTTCGTTTTAATTTTAGCTTTCATTTTAATTAACCGCTTTGTAATGAAGGGCATTTTTTTAGCCAATCCATAAAAAATCACACTCGATAGCAATAGACCGATAATTGATAGAATAATGCCTGGAATAACACCGAAGATCATGCCACCTGCAATACAAATTGCAATGACAGGGATGAAAAAAATCGATCGCACACCATGGAGTACGATAAACAATACTGGGGCGATTAATATATGGGTATTTCTAAGAAAGTCAATATACTGTTCGATTTGTTCCAATCATTTTGGCCTCCTCTCCCTTTCGGTTAAACTTATGAAAACAGTCTTCCGATTATGATCAGTCAAAAATGATTATAACATAATTACGCTTAAGACCTGAATTATAATTAATAGCGGTAAACCGATTCTAAATGAGAGGTGCTTTGTTTTATGGCGAAACAAAAACATCCCAATCCACGTCCCGAGGGATCCACCGATTATGCTAACGAACCAGAGACTTGCTTCTGGAATCCGCCATTTTCTTTGGCGTGCTCGGTTTTTGTCTGTTTTCATCAGCAGTAAGCCAACCAGATTAATTAAAATAATGTAGATAATCCATTCATCCATCCTAATCACCATATTTCGCGATATATTTTTTGCTAAAAATAAAAGAGTTGTCTCTTTAAATAAGAAAACAACTCTAGAATTTAATGATTATTTGTTTAATGCTGCTTTAGCTTGGTCAGTTAACTTTGCAAAAGCGTCTGCATCTGAGATAGCTAATTCAGCAAGCATCTTACGGTTTACTTCGATGCCAGCTAATTTCAAACCGTGCATTAGACGGCTATATGAAATGTCATTCATACGTGCAGCAGCATTAATACGTGCGATCCATAGTTGACGGAAATCACGTTTTCTTTGCTTACGATCACGGTATGCGTATTGACCTGATTTGATTACTTGTTGTTTCGCCGTTTTAAATAGGGCATGTTTTGAACCATAATAACCTTTAGCTAATTTTAATATGCGTTTACGACGCTTGCGTGTAACTGTTCCACCTTTAACACGTGCCATAATAATTCCCTCCTAGATATAACCTAACACCAACATTATCTATTATCTTGGTATCATTTGATCGATGCGTTTTTGATCGCCTTTTGAAACGATTGCACCTTTACGTAGTTTTCTTTTTTGTTTTTGTGATTTATTTGCAAATAAGTGACTTGTATAACCTTGAGCACGTTTTAGCTTTCCAGAAGCTGTTCTCTTGAAACGTTTTTGCGTGCCCTTATGTGTTTTCATTTTTGGCATAGTTGTTCCTCCTTAAAACATCTAAAATAAAACTTATTTTTCAATAGTTGGTGCGAGCATTAAGAACATGCTGCGACCTTCCATTTTCGGTTTTTGTTCAACAGTTGAAATGTCATTACATTCTTCAGCCATACGTTCAAGTACATCACGACCAAGATCTTTATGCGTGATTGCACGTCCGCGGAAACGGATTGATACTTTAACTTTATCCCCTTTTTCCAAGAACTTACGTGCATTCCGAAGCTTTGTATTGAAATCATGATCTTCAATACCCGGGCTCAAACGAACTTCTTTAATATTAATGACCTTTTGCTTCTTACGTGCTTCTTTTTCTTTCTTCTGTTGTTCAAAACGATATTTCCCATAGTCCATAATCCGACATACAGGTGGCTTTGCATTTGCTGCAACAAGAACTAAATCCAAATTACGAGTTGCCGCAATTTCCAAAGCTTCTTGACGAGATTTAACACCTAGTTGATCCCCATTTGAATCAATTAAACGAACTTCACGTGCGCGAATCCCCTCATTAACATTCATCTCTTTGCTAATAGCCATCCACCTCCAAAATATTTTAAAGCGTGTGATGATTGACAATGAATTAAAGTGAAATCATCCGACCGTTTTGATAAGATCATCTGATAAAATTATGTATCATAGGTTTGATACACATCATGTTGGTAAACACGTACCCCTTTTATTTGAAATTGTTCAAATAAAAAAAGTGTCGGCACTCATGCACCCACACTTATCCTGTTTAATCAGAATAATAATTGTTAAATGACCTGGCAACATCATGAGTCGATCAGGCGAGAAGCGGGTGCCTCTACTTGTCAATTGATCATATTTAATTTCACACTTAATTATAATACCATTTCATCTATCTCTTGTCAACTTATTTTTAAGCGATATAGCTATGAAGAGTAAATTTATTTAAATGCATATTACTTGCTCAAACTGTGAGTTAAATTTTACCATCTG
>NZ_BAABDL010000106.1:0-5294 GCF_039539605.1 Amphibacillus indicireducens
GGGATTAAAATTGATTATTCCCACTCTAAGACAGACTATTTTAGAAGAATAGTATTTGTTCAGTAGACACTAAGTAAGTATCAAAAAGTCCACACTTGGTAATCAAGAATGGACTTTTTGATACTTCAATTAAGATATTATTTTGTAATTGTTCAAATAGATATTTTAAATTGGTTCTTTGGAAAGTATACCGACGATTCAAATGTAGACATTTCATATGTTCATTTCACTCATAATTCTGCGCCTTAAGCTAATCTACTTTCATCTAGATAGACATAAATCATATCGATGTTGTGGTCACGTCTAAAGATCTCCTCGCTCGTCTTAGCATCTAAAGTGTAGCTATCATACGTTCTTTCATTCCCCGATACATCATAGACAACAAGCTTTTCTTGATCGCTTAGAATGTAGACGATTGGAACAGTGAGCATTGTGAAACCTAACGAATTTTTCGGTAGTTTAATCGTTTCTGTTGCTCTTGGATGAATTCGTTTTGCCAAATGCCAATGTTGTTCTGACGTTAAAAATTCATCTTTAGCTAAGAGTACAGGTTTAAATTGCAAACAATTTTTGGTAACCTTCACACCTAGTTCACCGAAACGTGACAGGATGTCCTCTTTTACTTGTCCCGTCATACCTGGTTGTTGAACACCAGAAAATGCAGGTGTGTGTGAATAGGCTTCTGTCGGAAAAGCACCATATTCGGCAGGAGTTTTCTCAACACCAATACCTGCTTTAATATCGTGGTAGTAAGTCATGAGTATTTTTGCGTCTTCAGTCATACCTTCTTTGCTATATACATCATTAAAAATCTCTTCGGTTGCAAGTAGCAGTTTTGAAACCATGTGCCAATATATACTACCTAAGCCTTCATACTTATAAAATGTACCTGAGCGCCCAGTAAAGGCGTGGTGATTAAATAATTCTGTAAATAAATCTACTACAGCCTGAATGTCTGATTCATCGTAGCATGCTAAGTCCACTAAAGCTTCCCTGATATCTTCACCATTTCTAAATCGACCATTAAAGTGGTAGCGACCATAAACGTCTTGTTCAATAATACGTGTTTGGTTATGATTAAGTTCTTCTTGTAAAATAACTGACCGTTTTACATCTGATGCTGGAATGATGTTTTTCTCAAGAAACTTCGGTAGTTCACGATTTGGATATAACATGAAACTATCTTGATCTTCACGATAGATTGCACTCTCTTTGAGTGATGCTAATACGTGAATCGCTTCTTTTTTGTCTAATGCTTTTGAGCTTAAAACAGCCACTTGACCTTCTAACATTTCATAGAGATATGAGACATTACAACTATCCTCATGAAAACGAATCAGGTTATAGGAATGATAAAGTCCATCTTTTCGTTTATTCTTTTCAATTGTGTCCGTTAAGTGATTCAAGGATATACTGATAAATTCCTGTAGTGACGTAATAGCCAGTTCTACTTTTTCTCCACTAAAACCATCTTGATAGATTGTATGGCGATAAGTTGCTCCGATTTCACCTAATGCTTTTACGATCATAAAGCGTGTCTGATCACAGATTGGTTGACCGAGGTCTTGTTGATGGTGACGTAACACTTCAAGCGTGTCATCAAACATCTGCTTCACTTCAACAGAAACTTTTACGCTGTCTGACGTGAATTCTTTAACAAGTTGCTCCAGATAAACTTGATAGCGATGCAAGTAGTATAGTGTTACCATCGATAAACCATTACCTACTAGTGCGTTATTCGCATCATTCCACTCTGGTCGTTGGGTGTTCATCCAAATACCGCCTTCTGGTACGTAATTTGAAAATTTCACAAGTAGTGTGACGAGAAGTTTTTCCATTAAATTAACATGGTACACCTTATCCTCACTGAACACTAATTTTCCATCAGAACCAAGTCTTGCGGTTCTTTCGTTAATGATCTGTTCTTTCTGGTCATCATAGACAATGCTATTCTGTGGATCATTGACTAATTCAGTGAATCCTTTAATACGGTAAGGGACATGAGCATAAGCATAAATCTCTTTTTCTAATAAGGAATGCAATTTCTTTGGGTTATATGCTTTTGATAATTCAAGTAACTTTAAGAGATAGATAATTTGGTGGTCTCCCCAATAACCAATATTTGACCATGGATCATCTGGATCAAGCGTTTCCCAATCAATGCCGTCTTTAGTGATCCGGTATGGGTTATAGCCATCAGCTGTGGAGGCGTTGACGAATTTTGCAATAATACTTTCAATGAAAGCAGGATACGAAACAGATAGTGCTTCCCAATTTTGAAAGATATCTCGCCAATTACCTTCAAAGTTTAATGCTTTTGTGCCATCTTCCTTTATGACTTCAATGTTAAACTTATTCCATGGCCGACTTGGATCACCGTGCCTGCGACTAAATGTGAGTGGTAGGTATTCAAATGTTAATCGTTCTAAGTCCGAATTGTTTCGGTTTTTCGCTAAGATTAATAAATCATTATAATGCAATGTCTCTGGTAGACTTTTTAAGAAAGCTTGCTCGTTATTATAAACCGTTTGATTCCAATTTAAAACAAATTCAGTAAAGTCTGATTTATCAATTATGTAGCCATCCGCATAAATACCACCTCGCATAATGTTATACAATGTATTTGAGAAGTGGCGGAAACTCATTTTTTTGTTTGCGGTAAACTGATAACCGTCTGCGTTAAATACAAGTTGTCGTAAATTTTCTCCACCGAGAGTAATGTCCTGTTCAACTTTACCCATGATATCAGGGTTTTCTGTAAGTTCTTTTTTTAATTTTTCAACATCAGCAGCGCTTTGGTTTAATTCAGCAACAATGTGCCAATGTTTTTTTGCATGCGCTTCTAAGTGGACTGTATCTGTGACATAGTAAGCGCCCCGGCGTCCTTTGACATCGGTTTCTGTCTGAATGGATGTATGTTGTAATAGTACTTTAATTTGTTGTTCTGATAATAGATACTTTGGATTATCAAAGCCGTTAGACCAGACAGTTGTTGCTTTAAGTGATTCACTTGGCTCTGCTTTATCTGTAATAATTGAGCTCAATGTATAAATGCCTAAACCAATATCTTCCAGTAATTCACTGCGTTTATACCCGTCTACTAGTGTGCTTCTTGTGGTTTGAAGCAATGTATTTACCCCGTAAGGTAAAATGTTTCTAATTCCATCTAACACATGAACAGAAATTAACTGATCAGTCGTATTTGTAAGAGTTGATTCTTTTACAAATCCAAAAGCCTCGCTTGTTTTTAATGTGTAACTGAAGCTGAGACCTAAGTCATTGTTTATTTCTTCAAAGATAAGTTTATCTCCTGTCGTGTTCTTATAGAGGTTTCTCGTCATTTGATACACAGTGCCTAACTTTTCGGAAAATGGTTTCCAAAGATAGGCTTTATCCTCTTTTGTTACGATTAAGGTCGTATCTGATCCTGTAGTTTCTGAGCTATCATGAATTTTATCATCGGTATCATATGGAAATAAGGCAGATTCAGCATTTTTTCGCCCTGCTGTTAATCCTCCTGTACTTGATACAAATAGCCAGTGATCGGTATCACTAACAATTGTCATGAAAAATGGTGCTATCTGATCATAATTCCCCATTTTAAAGTAAGTTTCATTGTTGAGTGTAACTAACTCTAACGAAACCGCTTTCGATTTTAGATGCAAAAAATTATTCCCTAAGTACAAATCTTGTAGAATCCCCATTTAGATTTCCTTTCTCTAATAAAATTAACTAACTGCTATCATTTCTATTTATAAGGTGCATAAGCTAAAGAGCAAACGAACCTTGATTAAAATTTCTATCACAACAATACCCAAACCGCTTTCGTAAATGGGCGTATTAATTATAAATCATTTGATATAATAATTCAACACTTTAGTAGTGAAGATGATGGAAAATACCCAAAAAACGGTTGAATTATGGTCTTGCTCAGCTTAATTTTATTTACATATCGATTAGTTTAACGTTATCTTGATGATTCTTTTTGATAGAATTGATAGCAACGTTCCCACATTTGTGTCTCACCTGGTGCTAAATCAATATTTACAAAAACTTCCGGACTAACGACATGAGCACGTCCCCATAAAGCCATCTTAGCTGGTTCAAACGCATTTAACTCTCTAACTCCGGCACGTACCGTCTGATGATAAAGATCCCAATGATATTTTTCACTCGTTAGACTCTGATCCAGATCAATATGTGCATAGAAATCACCTTTTGGTCTAACTGGCCATGTTAGTTGTTGATTAGTTTTTTTGATTGTACCAACTGTTACATCTAAATGACGCATATTTGGTAATGTAAGTTGATAATTTTCATTCACTATTTGATTATTAATCCCAATAAAGTTATGTGAATATTCATTTGTTTTAAATGCTAATGTACCAATATTTTTGAGCGTGTAGCTAATCGTGAGCTTGTTATGATCAAGTGCGATCTTTTTAAGCAAACGATATCCGTAACCATGTAAACTTTCTGTCGCTGAATCAAACGTCAAGGTCTGACCTGTTTTATTTACTTTAACATCAATTGGTGTCACATCATATTTATAAAAAAAGTCATAAGCACTGTCTTCTTTTTTAGTCAGTAAACCAACACCGATTTTGGGAAACTGTTCGCCAACTTCTACCTCATCATAGCCTAATGGTGTATCGATTCCGAACTCATTACTTAGTCCGATTCCACCTGTACCTGCTTCTGATTCCAAACGTTCTGGCACACAATAAGTCACACGCTTATCTAAGGTGACTTGGGTAACAAATCCAGTCCAATCAAATCTGGGTCCCCTATACACCTCACCAGGTGCTGCCACCTCAACTTTTAAACGATTATTTTCTAATACGTACACAACTGATCCCTCCCTATAATTATTCATGAACGTCATCTTACCATATTAAGTGTTTCAATACATGTGATCAAATTTTTAAAGACTTGGAGTGTTTTCTCAAGCACTACATGTCACTTTTACAATCATCCATTGCACGCTGGCCATGTTCATATTTAGCGATATCTACTTAATATTTAATCTGTGCTCAGCAATATTCTAATTGACACGTCTTGTATTTAGCGACATAATAACAATAAATAACAGATCGATGATATTTGATAATAGTAAGGAGCCTTCAATGAAAAAAATCTATGTTATTTTGATAGCAATACAAAAGTTGTTTGATGATACTTGTCATATGGCAGACGTGCAGGTGTGTCAATTACTTTCATTCGTTAGTTTTGCAGCTACTTTCTGAAAGGTAAGTTTGAGAAGCTTTGATACAGTAAATTGTATCACTATTTTT
>NZ_BAABDL010000107.1:0-3382 GCF_039539605.1 Amphibacillus indicireducens
AAAAATAGTGATACAATTTACTGTATCAAAGCTTCTCGACCTTATCTTTCTAGAAGTAGCTGCAAAACTAACGAGTTAGTATATAAAAATGTATCTAAATGAGGGGAAGTAATTAATTGAGGAAGTTGGAGGCTAGTTAAATTGAATATTTAATGTTAATAAAATACAAAAACAAATAGTATTAAAAACCATTGACAGTACAAAAGTAATAGATACAATGTTACTTAAGTAATACAATCGATTGCTGATATTTCTTTTAAATCAATGAAAAGGTACTATTGCTTTATTTTATTTAATCGAATATGAAAGCTAAAATATAAGCATATTTTAAAATGAACTAAATATAATATATAGTGCAATCGATTTCTGTTAGCGTGGAAAAGTCATTATTCATCACACAAACACCATGATAGAAAGTCTCCTACAGCATGATGAAATCCTTTCATACTTATTGGTTAATATTTGCGCTTAAGTTAAAACTTAAGCTGCTTTATATAAAATCCTACACATATATAAAAAACAAAAATCACAATATTATAGCGAATTTTCTCTGTAAGACTTTTATTGAATTCAAATTAATCTTCAATAATCTTTTAAGTGGATACCTCTAGTTAGTTTAAGTGACGGAAAATTTTGAATAGACTGATATATTTTCCTTATAAATTTTTAGAAATATTTTATTGATTGATCACTTTGCTTTACCTGTACTAAAAAATATGAAGAAAGGATGTGTTTTAATGAGGAGGATCAAGCGTGGTAAATATTTACTTCTCCTAATCTCAATAGTGTTCATTGTATATTCAGGAAGTAATATTAGTAGTTCAAAAGTTGCTCATGCAGATGGAATAGTTTATGAGGATTTTTACAATTTTAATCAGTTGCCAGAAAGTGATGTCGTACTAACAGATACATTTGAATTAATTACAGCAAATAGAGGGAGTTCTTGGGGGGTAAACCATGGTCCTTCATTAGACCCGAATCGTTCTGATGTAGTTGTTATTACGCAAAATGAACAATGGCAATTTGGAGGGTTGTGGTATAAAAATCCGATTGATATGGAAAAGGATTTCTCTATGCTCATGTACGTAAATTTAGGTGATAAATGGGATAACGGTAATTATGATGGTACGCGAGGTGCGGACGGAATCACATTTACCATCCAAGGACACACAAATACGAGCGGGGTTCCGCTAGGAAGTACACTTGGGGCAAATGGAGCTGGCCTAGGTGCGTATAGTAAGGATTCAGATGATAATGATCCGTTTGATGCGTACAGAAGTAATTTTATAAGAAATGCACTTGTTTTGGAATTCGATACTTTCTACAACAATCATGAACTAAATACAAATGATAATGGAACGCCAAACTTCGGTAATGGAGGTGCTAACGGAGATAAATTTTATGGTCATATTGATTTAACTAGGACACCAGCCTGGTTGGGCGCTGATCAAGGTCCTTTTTACAAACAACATGCTATTTCTGAACCTTATTTTAGGTCGCCAAGTAATTTGCAAGATGCGACTAATCAAGACTTAACAGATAGACGCTGGCGTAAAGTTGAAGTAAGTTGGGACAGTTCGACCCATAGATTAACTTATGATATTGCAGGTTACAGTCCAATAGTTTATCAGTTTAGTGGTTCGCAGGATGTAATCGACACCTTCGGAGGAACATTAGTCTATTGGGGATTTACTGGTTCAACTGGGGATTCATATAATCTCCAACAGGTTGGAATCTTTGAGGTGCCAGATCAGTCAGAAAGTTCAATTGAAAAATTAGCACGAAATATTACTAAGGATGGTGAAAGCACGGAATTTTCTGAAGAAGCAATAATGAAGTTGGGCGATACAATAGAATACCAAGTTACGGTAAATTACCCGACGGAGGATAATACTCAGGAAATAGTAGCGGCAATTATTGAAGATGAGTTACCTGCTGAATTAAATTATGTAGATGGATCATTGAGGGTTCAATTAAATGGTTCTGATATTGATCCGACTCCAGAGTGGAATAACGGTGAAATACATTTAGGTAATTTTAGTCCTGGAAGTACATTTGTCGTAACTTATCAAGCAGTTGTTACTGAAGAAGTGATAATCGATAATATAGCGACGTTTTATTCTAGGTACACAAGTCCAATCAGTGATACGGCACAAGTTTATAGTGGTTCGATAAATATATTAAAGGTGGATGGAACGAACCAACCGTTGGAAGGTGCTGAATTCACTGTTGAAGGTCCTAATAATTTTAGTGTCAGATTACCAATAGATGAGGAAAGTCCATCATCAACTTATAAATTGGATTATCTAGAGCCAGGAGAATATATTATCACTGAAACAAAAGCTCCTGATGGTTATTTGCCTTCAATTGATCCGCAAACAGTGGTGATTTCGAAGGGAACTGTTGATTTAGAAGTAACCTTTATAAACTTTAAGTATCCAAATGTGATTAAAGAACAAAAAAACAGTTTTGAAGATGATGACAAGTATGGAGATGTTTCTGAAACGTTAGTAGGTGACTTTGTTGATTTCAGAATAACCTCGTTTTTGCCAGAAGATTTTCAAGAGTACAAGGAATTTAGAATCTTGGATGAACTTGATTCAAGACTGACCTATGTTGAAGAATCGGCTCAAATATTTGCAAATTCAAGTATCGAACTAGAACTCACTACTGATTATACAGTGCATCTAATCAATGATTTATTAGTAGTCGAACTAATCGCTACAGGAATAGATAAACTGTCTGACACAACGGAACTATATCTAACATTTACTACTCAAGTGAATGAAACAGCTTTGGAGAATTTAACTAACATTCCGAATCAATCAAGTATTGAATTTGTTAATCACTCAGGTCAAGCTAGTAGTCCAGAGTCAAACGAAACGAACACGACTCCATTAACAGGACGTGTAGATATTCTAAAGATTTTCAAAAATGACTTGTTAGAAGAAATACCGCTTTCTGATGCAGTTTTTCGATTGCAAGTTAAGTCTGGAGACACATGGATTAACTTTGGAGAAGAAAAAATCTCGAATCAGGATGGGGTATTACTCTGGGAGGAACTCCCGAAAGGTGAATATCGAATTATAGAGATAGAGGCTCCTGAAGGGTTCTTATTACTTACTAATCCAATAGAATTTGAGATTACAAGTGAAAACACAACGCATGCACATAGTTATGTTGTGGAGAATATCCCGCAAGAGGAACTACCTCAAACGGGTGGGATTGGAACAGTTGTGTTTACGGTAACGGGAGTTATTTTGATGATGTCTGCAGGATTTAGTTCATTAATTACAAGAATTAAAAAAATTAGGTAGTGTAAAAAGTTCTATGAAAAGATACTGAATTGGAGGATGAATTCAAAATACAATATGTTTTTTGA
>NZ_BAABDL010000108.1:0-4616 GCF_039539605.1 Amphibacillus indicireducens
AAAAATAGTGATACAATTTACTGTATCAAAGCTTCTCGACCTTATCTTTCTAGAAGTAGCTGCAAAACTAACGTAACCAAACACCAAAAAACAAGGCAGTACCTGTGTAAAAACAAGTGCTGCCTTCCAAAATAAGTACTTATCCCAAGCGGATTATAGCGAATATAGAAATTACAATAATATCAACGATTCAATTTACTTCTTCAATACACCGATCACTTTACCATTGATCATGATATCCTCTGGACTCATCTGAATCGGCTCATATTTAGTATTTTTAGAGATTAACAAAATATCATTGCCCATAAACATAACTTCCTTCATCGTGGCCTCTTCACCAATCAACACAATTGCAATATCGCCATTCACAACTGTTTCTTGGCGATGAACGATGACAATATCACCTATATCAATCCCGGCGTTAATCATGCTATCTCCTGTTACCCGTAATGCAAAGGTATCTTCCTGTTGAATGACCCAGCGATCTATAAGCGGAATCATTTCTTCATAGTTTTGAATAGCTGTTGTCGCTATACCAGCCGCGACATCACCAATCAGTGGGATCTTCACATCCACATTTGCATCTAGAGTCATGTTTGTTTCAGGATCGATCACTTCGATATGCTGATGATCTTCTTTATCCTGAAGATAATGATATGTTTTATTATGACGGAGATCTCGATACTTTCTTGTCTGTTTTGTATCTGGCAAAAATTGCGGCTGACATGGTGGCACATCATTCACAATCTCTTCACTTCGGTCGATAATCTTCAGCTCAATACCATCTGTAACAATACCATATCTGACTTCTTGATCAGCCCTCATATATGACTTCAACTGTTCAAATGCAAGATCAATCCCACTACCAAACGCCTTAACCTCCGCAAAAATATATGGCATACGTTTGCCATTAACCTCAATCGAAACAGCAATATCAACATAGCCTGTTTTAGAAAAGTGTTGGACAGGATATTCTAAAGTAATCATTTTCCTTGGATATCCAAACGTTTTTGTCAATTGGACTAGCAACCACTGTCTCACAACTTCCTCTTTTGCATTTAAATCAACCAACTGATCTGTCAGTATGTAATCTTGGATCGAAATAGGCTGAAATGGTCTAACTTTCGAGTCTCTCATCATGTGAAATAAATTAGACAATTAAAACTAGAATAGGAATTCTCAAAAAGACTTTTAGATAATATCAATACTTTTTTTGGATTTAACGATTGTGATTGTCATTATTGCCGCCCTTCTCACAATCTCATACAAACCCAACTCTTATGTCAGTAATAATCAAAAGGAAGGCATCATTTGTTTGAAATTATTCAATCTTCTTGAACGATAACTGGCTATTTTAGTATAGCTGTAACATTTTTATACCTTAACTGTTCAAGTCATTTGTATTTACAAATACATTTCAACTTATACCCATGTTGCAATACCTTTATAAGTTTATTGCTTAGCATAATTCACGTGTTTTTTTCATCAAAAAAAGATCTGACCAATTACTTAAAAAGTACTAATATCATTTTCCCTATTCCTTCTTACTGTAGACTATTCTCAATGCTATTTTTGTAATTTCGAATTGAGCGTTGGCTAACGGTATTGGTGATTACGCCAACATTATCATTCACAGTCTTTGTCGGCATAATTATTCATAGTAAAAAATAAACCCTAATCAGAAGACATCATCGTTAATTGTAAGAATGAACAATTTAACGACTCATAAGCGTCACCTGATAGGGTTTATAATTGATTTAAACCGCTTGATTTACGGGTAGTACAACTTCGTTTTTTGCGGCCTCAATAAGCAGGAAAATAGCTGATAAGATATGTAAAACCATGCCAACGAAAGGAATAAACCCTAAGCATGAAGTTACTATCCCAAGAATATGTCCCACTTTCTTAGCATTAGCTTTAACACTAATTACAAGACCAACTATGTGTAAAATTAACATTAAAATAAGTGGTGTCCAGAGCAGCGATATTATAATTGTCCCACCTAAAACAGGAATTCCTAAAAGCGCTTCTAAACCACCAGTTACCCATTTTAACATTCTTGCCGTTTCTCTCATTATTACTCCTCCTTTAAAATATATCAGTTTCATAAATTATACATTACTTTTAGTTATATTGCACTATATTCTTTAAGTTTCAAAGAATCATAGTTCTGCATAATAAATACCTTTGCATTTTTCAACTTACTCTTAATTATGAATCGTTAATGATATCATTCACGTGTATACCATTGATTCCAATACTATGATTATGAGTTTAGATTAATATCTCCGTTAAAACCTCGAAGAACAAAAGCCCAAATTTAACTAGACTATTTAGAGTACATTAGTTTTCATAGTCCATATATACTAGTGAGTGACACCCTTTTTCATTTTTTTATTTAATTAATGCTAATCATCCTGAATGGGAGATACATATGCCACATCACTTTTGAAAATGGTAAGTTATCTTCACCCTCAAAGTGAACCTATGTTCCTTCTATCTGTTTATCTTTTCTTTACTATGCTCATCCAATCTCGTTCCACTATTAATAACACTATATTTGCAGATGAAATTAATCAAGATCTGAAAACACAAACGGATGTACTAGAACAACACGAATTTGAGCCACATTTGGACAGGTTCAAGCATACGTTAGAGGTCACCGTAATCCAAGAGTCTATGATATTGTTCTTTTTATTCATCTTCTACCTCCGTTTACTTACACTTCCATAAACCTCTTCCTTATCTTATGGTATTCAGAGTGCTCTACTACTTTGAATAGAACATTACATTAATCACTTATCATCATTTATTGTTATATAATAGCTAATCATATTATACTATTCACACCTATAACCTCCACGTAATTATCAAACTTTTATCACACTACTTAAAAGAGAATCATCACTGTTGTGACAACTCTCTCATCTTTAATAGAATACTATTCACCAACAAATGAAACTGGTTCCCAATCACTTCCTTCATAAGGTTGGTATATATACTTCGCACCTTCAAATGGGTATTCTCCGTAACCTGCTAATCCGACTTGGCCATCAGCCCAACCAACTTTTCCATCCATATTTTTTACAGTCACCCATTGATGCGTATATTGATTAGGATTTATATGCTCCCATTGATATCCCATGATCTCTAACAGCATCCCAAGTGCCCGGGATGTACCAGCACAGGAGTATTCACCAGCAATAAAAACCCCATAAGGTAAATTGTAGTTCTCTCCGGTCATCATATATTCAGCATCGTATGTGTACCTTTGCACCGCTTCACTAGCTGCTGTAATCCGCTCTAAGTCCGTCCCGCTAGGAATACTCGCAACAATTTCCTTTGCAACGGCTCTCGCTTGAGCATCTTTGTCATTTTTCGTATCCGTCTTTGTTGTACTAGCTTTATCATTAGTTGTTTTACTTGCTTTACTTACCCCATCCTTTTTAGCAACCGCAGTTGTTGGCTTAGGCTTTTCTACAGTTACTGTGACCATCTTAGTAACAACTGTTTCATTATCATCACCGTTAATATAGTAACTTAAAGTATATTTTCCTGGAGTATTTATATCAACCTTAGCAGCATCTGCGACTATTTCAATTATTTTATCGTTCTTTGTAATGCCTGAGAGCCAATCTGGTGTGATTCCTTGTTCTGTTTTAATATCTGTTATACCGTCAACATGTGCCAGGTAGTCTTCAATTACCTTTACACTAACCCCTTTGGTGACAACCGTTTCATTATCGTCCCCATAAATATAATAGTTTAACGTATAATTTCCTGGTGTATTAATATCCACGCCAGAATCATCCGCCGTTATGTCTACTATTTTTTCACTCATTGTAATGCCTGAAAGCCAGTCTGGAGTAATTCCTTGTACTGTTTTAATATCTGAAAAACCTTCAGCATGTGCAAGATAGTCCTCAATCACTTTCAAGCTGAATGATGTTTCGGTAATATTTCCACTCATATCTTCGGCGTATACTTTCACATTTTGAATTCCAGCCGTATCAAATTTGAATACCGTATCAAGAGAGTCTACTTCTGTTAATTCTACTTGATTCGTTTCAAACTTAATTGATTTGATCCCTGCTTGATCCTCGATTGATTCGATAAAATCCATGGCTGTTAACTCTGTGTTTACAAGAACAGAATCTTTTTCTAGTTCTTTTAATATAATCGTTGGTGAGACCGTATCTTTTACAATCACATCAATCTCTACTGTTTTATTCCTCCAAGAGGCATATAACATATATGTATTTGCAGTATGTATATCCACACTTGATTTATCAATTTCAGTTGCTGATAAAATGGCTTCCCTTGCTTCAATATAGTCAGATGGGTTAGCGCTGATCTCTGTTCCTAACTCAATAGTGACACTTTCATGCTTAGCTTCAAACGAGTTGAACTCATGCCAATAATATGTACCTCCTACGCCTAAAACTAAAAGTGAAACAACAATTAATATAATCTTAGTTTTCATCTAATCAGGCCTTTCTAATCTATAATTATCTCCTTACCAATAATATCATTTTATTGGTGATTACAGCTATGAAGAGTAAAAATTCTTCGTGATAAATATCGAAAAAACGACCCCTTAATATTACATTAATGTT
>NZ_BAABDL010000109.1:0-2467 GCF_039539605.1 Amphibacillus indicireducens
CAATATCAAAGATCGGGCTCCTTTTCACTTAATTAGTGAAAGATCGATTGTGTATTTTTAATTGATTTAACGCTGTTTCTTAGTGGCTTATGGTCGGGCTGTGAATAATCTAGGTGTTATATTAGTAAAATAAATTACTTTTCGACAAAATGCTGTGTTTTTTGTCGAAAAATCGTTATTCATTTTCAAACATATAACAAAAAATTTTATGAATATAAACAACTGTCATAAAACGTTTTTTTATAACGGGAAGCTGCTTGGGATGTTTAATTGTGTGTTAGCTCATGCTATAATGGAGAAGGTAAGAATATCACTTCTAAATTGAACGGATGCCAATTAAAGCCTCCGCCGATCGATAAAATATGGGGGTATTAGAAAATGAAGAAACGATGGTCGATTGATAAAATCAAAGAATTTGTTGAGAAGAATTCAGACAGTAAGTTACTAACAACAGAATATCATGGATTTTCTCAAAAATTATTATTTAAGTGTGCATGTGGCAGTAACTTTGAAAAAACATTTACAAAATTTAAAAATAATAACCAACGTAAATGTGACGTCTGCCAACCACCAAAAATGTCACGCTAAACTGATAGTCGATACGAAAAAGCCCAATTCAAATGAACTGGGCTTTTTTTAGCTAGTGAACATAGTACTCTTGCCAGGAAAATAAGTTTACTATCATAACGATAATTTAAATATCTCCTTGCAAAAATATATTCTTTTGCATTTGAATAGTAAAGTCACCTAATTTCACCAAGCTTAGCGAAGGCTACTAAAGAACCTTGATCACAAGATTCAAAACCATTTTTTTCATAAAAGTGCCTGACATCCGGCGCTTCTTCCGTCAATAAAACCTTTTGCCGAATACTTTTATATTTATGCAAAACCTTTTGTATTAATCGGGTGGCAATCCCTTGATTTTGATAAGCATTTAGTACAAGAATATCTTGAATATAGATAATCGTTAATCCATCACCAACGATTCGAATTAACCCAACTAATTCTTCACCATTCCAAGCAGATATAACCTCTAATGATTGGTTAATCGCATTTTGAAGAACGTTTAAATCTTGCGTGTAAGCATACCACTCGACATCATTATATAATTTTTCTAATTGCTCTATATTTATATTTTTTCTATTAATAAAATTTATTAGCATTCACTTTTCCTCCTATTAATGACACCTCCATAACGCCCAAGTATTGATACAATACCAAGCACATACCTATTTTAACATCGTATTCAGTTCGAAATACTCTGTTAACGGAACTTTTCTACCTTCTTTGTACCATTTGTGGTATTCATTAAAAATTTGTTTTATGTCATTATTAGCACGCACTTCAATTAAAAAATTTACCGCAAGAAAACTACGCCAATAATTAAACATATTACTCGTTAAACTCCCTTGATAAGAATTACTCCCAAACTCATCTAACGAGTGGTTGCCATACTCTCCTTTAAACATTGCTACTAATTCTAACTCTACCTCTGTTATTGCCTGAAATTCGGCTTCATCTAAGGTCATTTTTCGTGACAAATAATCACACATACCTTCTTCAAACCAAATACCATCTACTCTCTCATCATCAAATTCATCTAAAAATAAATCTGAATGGTGCGTTAGTTCGTGTGCAACGATGGTGAATAAGTGATTCTCAGACATGTTTTCATAAAACTTCTCAACTATAGGGTTTTACGTCCCGCTAATTGTTTAATGAAAAGCTTTCTCCAACTAGATAAATCTGGGGACATATAAATTAAATCTTTGTTTGTATAGGCTGGTATAGGGACGTCTGAAAAAACAGTTGTCGCTAAATCCTCAGTTGTCCAGATGATGCCTTTTGGAAGATTAATTAGTTCAAAATTTTCTACCATTATTTTTTGATACTTTTCTAATTTTTCACTAAACATTTCAATAATCTTTTCATATTTAATATAGTCCGCTTGACTTTCAAACGCAAAAATATTTCTCATTTTATTTTCCTCTTTTCAGTAAACAGCCTTAATATTGACTATAGAACCTTAAATACTTTATTCCCTAAAAATCAGTTTTTCTTCAAACGTTTATTCAAAACACAAATGAAAGTAATTGACACACCTGCACGTCTGCCATATGACAAGTATCATCAAACAACTTTTGTATTGCTATCAAAATAACATAGATTTTTTTCATTGAAGGCTCCTTACTATTATCAAATATCATCGATCTGTTATTTATTGTTATTATGTCACTAAATACAAGACGTGTCAATTAGAATATTGCTGAGCACAGATTAAATATTAAGTAGATATCGCTAAATATGAACATGGCCAGCGTGCAATGGATGATTGTAAAAGTGACATGTAGTGCTTGAGAAAACACTCCAAGTCTTTAAAAATTTGATCACATGTATCCTGAGTTTTGCAGTTAAAACAAAGAAAAAACAGCCATGACCCCATATACATGAAGGGTTATGGCTGTTG
>NZ_BAABDL010000110.1:0-16876 GCF_039539605.1 Amphibacillus indicireducens
AAAAACAGCTTTTGAATGGCTTGACAGAGCCATTCAAAGCTGTTTTTGTCATTTTTAAGTGCGAAAGTCAGGAAAGAGGAGAATCGGTATCAAAGTGATGAATCGATTGAGCGCTTGAATCGAATTAAAGCGCAGTGGCGTCCGAGCTTATCGACACGCCAAGCCTATCAGTTGTTTAATGATCGTGAGCAAGGGATTTTTTCAGATCGCTATTCGGTTTGGTCGGGTACACTTCACACGAGCTACTATCAACCAGAAACATTGGTGGCATTATATGGAGTTGGTGCGAATCAATTACCAGTAAGAATTAACTTACAACAATTTCTAAACGGAGAAACAATCCGAATTAAACGTGTAACAGGTGAGCTTAAAGCAGACACACCATTTATTAATCAACGACAGATTAAGAAAATAGACTAGCCACATCAAAAGATCAGTTTCTCTTATGATGTGGCTAGTTCTAATCATTTTACAAATCAATCCCCAATTCAGCTGCTTTTTTACGAATAAATGCAGTAGCTCGGTCGTATTTCTCCTCAGTATCTAAGTGCTCCATCATCAGCGGCACGTCGGGACCGAGCTTGTCCATGCCACGTAAAAATGCGTCATAATCAAGGATTCCTTCACCAGGAATAACCTCACTTAAATGTGTCGTTAATTCCGAACTTAAGGCGATATCTTTCGCATGAGCTGTTTTTGTGTATGGTGCTAATTTTTCGAAAAATTCTTCGATTAATTTACCATTTTGATAGACCTTTCTTGGGCTGTTCAGCATATTAACTGGGTCAAAGTGAACAGCAAATTGTGGACGATCAATTGCTTTAATTAATTTTAAATATTGTTCTGTATCATCAGGAAGCGCCCATGGCATCATTTCGAGTGCGTAAAAAGTGTGTTGTGGATTAACCTCATCAATGATTTCCTGAACGGTTTCAACGATTAAATCAAATGTTGCTTGTGAAAAATTGTCTGGATGCGGGGAATCCCACTTATCCCCTCGGGAACCAGAAATGTTGACACACACACCGGCTCGAACTTTGTCTGCCAGTCTGAGTTGATTTTTACAATGTTCAATGGCTTTTTTCCGAATCTCTGGATCCGGGCTGATCGGGTTTGACCATGCACCAACTTCTGCAATCACGATATCCGCCTCTTCAGCTGCTTTTTGATAACTGTTTATCTCTGCTTCGCTTGCCGTATGATCAACCGGAAAAACAGCTGCGCGATAATTTTTCTCTGTTAATTTTTTCACCCATTTTTCAGGTGTAATCTTTTCGATAAAAACTTGTCCACCTAAACGCATAAAATCGCTCCTTTTATAATCAACTATGATAGCGCTTACCCTTATATATTATAGCGTATTTCAGATCTACAAATCGAATAATATGAATAGAATGAGATTTTTTAAGTGATTGAAACCGTTTTCTATAGTTTATTAGGAAAAGTGTATAAAATCGAGGTTTATGTTCATTTGGAATATGGCTAAACTTAAAGTAGATGATAGGATAAGCAGAGGAGTTGGAGATTATGCAATACGAAAACCCAGTGATTAAGGGTTTCTATCCTGATCCTAGTATTGTTAGAGTGGATGAAACCAATTATTATATGGCAACAAGTTCATTTGAATATTTCCCAGGCGTTCCTATTTTTCATAGTGTTGATCTTGTTAATTGGAACCAGATTGGGCATGCTTTAACACGTAAGAAACAGCTTGACTTATCAAACAGTCCAAGCTCTTCAGGGATTTATGCACCAACTTTACGTTACCATGACGGTACTTTTTATTTAATTACAACAGATGTACGTGGCATTGGGAACTTTTATGTCACAGCACAGGATCCACGTGGCCCGTGGTCTGATCCGATCAAAATTACGCATGGAAATATTGATCCATCATTATTATTTGATGAGGACGGTAAAGTTTATGTGACCGTTCAAAATGGAGCTGGACTTGATTCACACGTGATTCAATACGAAATTGATCCGCAAACAGGTGAGACCTTAACGGAACCGGTCAAAATTTTTGACGGAGATGGTGGGGAGTGGACAGAAGCGCCACATCTCTATAATATTCATGATTTATATTATTTATTGTGTGCAAGTGGTGGTACGGGATCGAACCATCGCGCGATTATTGCTCGAAGTGATCAGCCGTATGGTCCGTTTGAGTTGTGTGACGAGCCAATTTTAACTCATAATCAATTACCTGATCATCCGATTCAAGCACTAGGTCATGCCGATATTGTTGAAGACAGTGTTGGGAATTGGTGGGCTGTTTTTCTGGCGACTCGTCCAGTTCAGGGGAAATACACAATTTTCGGTCGGGAAACTTTTTTAGCTCCGATTACTTGGTCTGAGGATGGTTGGCCAATGATTGACTCGAATGTTGGAACAGTTAATCAGCTAATGGAATCACCAAATTTAACGGCAACGAATATTGGTAAAGCAAGTGGATTTTTCACTGATTTTACCGAACGTAAAATTTTATCTAAGTGGTCTTATTTACGTTATCGCAAGGAAGATGCATACTTATTGCTCTGTAGCCGTAACGGTTGGCTTCGATTAGATGGGAACAAAGATACTCTCGATGATCCGCTTGGTATTCCTGCATTTTTGGTTGTGCCACAAACTGATATAGACATTGACGTATCAACTGAGATTTTATTTTTACCAGAACAGGATCAAGAAGAGGCTGGACTTGTCGCGCGTTTAAACGAACGTGCCCATTATGATCTGGTGATTAAACGGATCAAAGGTGAACGTTATCTGATCGCACGGCAAACCATTGGTGGTGACTCAGTTGTGTTGGAGAGTGTGCCGATCAATGCTGAAAATATTAAATTAAAATTTTCGATTGATCAAGATGATTATTACTTTTGGTATCAGGAAAAAGATCAGCAGTGGATTCAGTTAGCTAAAAGTCCACTTAAATATTTGTCTGTTGAATTAAATGGTGGTACTGGTGGAGTTTTTACTGGTGTAATGTTGGGGTTATACGCAACGGGAAATGGGCAAGATAGCACAACACCCGCCTACTTCGATTGGTTTAAAATTGAACCGCAACAAAAAATGAATCATAAAAGGTAGCTGGGGATTTGTTCACCAGCTACCTTTTTAGATTGTCTTCGCTTATTTTGTTATCCACTTAATGACTTCAGCTTCTTTTTTATCAAGCATATTTTTATTAATAAAGTGATTGATTGGCTTTGTCATTGTTTGAGACAAGTCATGTGTCTCATCTTGATTACCAACCATGTAAATGTGTTGCCAATCACGATCTTTCGCAAATTTATCAAGCTTACTTGCAATCCTTTTATACCAGCGGTGACGATTCGCTTCAAAGCGTTTGTTGAATTGTTCACGCTTCACACTCGTCCCACTTGCACTAACGGTTGATTGGGCATAATGAGGGCCGGTATGTTTTTTCCAATCTTCCGTATCCAGGTCTAGTTCAAAATAACTTGTGGCCAGTTGACGACCAAGCTCCGTTTCAATGATTTTAATCGCTTCTCGCTGAGTCAAAATAATGCCTGACTTTGGATAAGTTTGACTAAGATCAATTAATTGATCAACTTTCGCAATTTCTTCCCAATAAAGTTCTGTTTCAACAGGCACTTGAAGAATTTCTGCGACCCAAGTCGTTTCATCAGGCGTTGCAAAAATAATCACACTTTTTTGGAGTTGTAATTCATTTTCAGCAAAAAATTTCTTAACCCTATCTTTAACTTTACAAAAGTTATCAAGCTCAGCTTTATCGCCGTCTTCTTCTAAATACTGTTCAAATCGTTGCAAAGCATTTTTTAAATGAATCCGCCACTCGCCACCTTGCTGATCAGGATCAGCCGGATCTGTGTTTAAGTACATCGTAAAGACACGTTCTGGTTTCTCTAAATAAATACTTTCCAAGCGTTTGATTTCTTTATTGATATCCATTCGTCGCATCGGCTCCTTTTGTGATTTAGGATTATACTAAATGTGTAGCCTAAATCATTATCCATTAAACATCAATTAAACAATTGAAGAATAAATAGTTATAAGGATGCACAGCTCAATTTAAATACATGCAATCAAAACTCCTTAAAACAGTTAACATACTGTATTTTGCAAATCCCTGTGTAGCTATGTATGGATTTAAACCGAGTGCAAACTGGATTGTGATCGCCTCGAGAATGACAATTTTAATGTAATCCCAGGCATAGTCGATCGTTCGATCACTAGCCCCAAATAAGTAAAGCAAATCCTTCCCGAAAATTAAAAAGATCGTAGTTAGTAGGACTGACAACGCGATTAATAATGCAATACTATTGCCGAGAATTTTTTCAGCTTCATCACGTTTACCTTCACCAAGCTTGATCGCTGCTTGCGGCGCACCGCCCATCCCGACAAGTGAACTAAAAGCCATGATGATCATGAAGATCGGAAAGCCAACGCCAACCCCAGTTAAAGCATCAGCCCCGATATCTGGAATCCTTCCGATGTAAATCCGATCGACGATATTGTAAAGCATATTGACAAGCTGCGCAAAAATATTAGGGATTGCGAGCGTGAATAAAAGCTTGCCGACAGGTGCTGTGGCAAGACGATTTGTTGATGTATCCAATTAATCTCCTCCTTAATTATATTCTAGCATAATTCACAATATAAAGCCGACTATCTAATCGTGCATTCATGTTTTTTCATGTGTGGAATGGCATATTCGACCGTTTTAAAGTCAATATTTGGTACAGCGCACCGACTGCTTTTCGGTTATTAAAAGCAAAAGGAGACTTATATAAAAACTATGATCTATCATCATTAAGGCATGTTTTAAGTGTTGGTGAACCACTCAATCCAGAAGTCATCTTTTGGGCAGATCAGCAGTTAAACTTGAGGATTCATGACACGTGGTGGATGACGGAAACGGGTGGTCATTTAATTGTTAATCTTCCAGCGGAAAAAATTATACCTGGTTCGATGGGGCGTGCTTTTCCAGGCATAACAATTGCGATTTTAGATGATGATGGAGAAGAGTTACCTAGAGGCGAGGTTGGTCAATTAGCAATTAAAGCTCCTTGGCCAGGATTGATGAAAGCAATTTGGAATAATCAAGCGAAGTATGAACAATATTTTAACTATCCCGGCTGGTACGTGTCAGGTGATCTCGCATATCAAGATCAGGAAGGTTATATTTTCTTCCAAGGTCGTCAGGATGATATGATTAATTCACAAGGTGAGCGGATTGGACCATTTGAAGTTGAGAGTTCGTTAATTGAGCACCCAGCCGTTGAAGAGGCAGGTGTGATTGGAAAACCGGATCCGGTTAGAGGTGAGATTGTCAAAGCGTTTATTACGTTAAAGCCAGGTTATTTTAATACCGAAGAATTATTAGAAGAAATTCGATTACACGTGAAAAAAAATCTAGCAGCACATGCATATCCACGGGAGATTGAAGTTGTTGATAGCCTGCCAAAAACAAAAATATCTGGTAAAATCCTCAGACGTGAACTGAAACAGCAAGAGATTGAGAAACTTAACTATAAAACCCTCAGTATTTAATAAAAAAACCGAGTAGCCCCTGAGCTACTCGGTTTTTGTGGGTGTTTTCTCTTGAAAAATTTTTTCGATTTTATCTTCGGGTAGAGGAGGGTTTGTGTAATAGCCTTGGATAAAGTCAACACCTAAACTTGCGACTAAATCGTATTGCTCTTGCCGCTCAATTCCCTCTGCAACAACGGATAAATTAAGCGAGTGTGCCATTTCAATAATCGCTTTTAAAATTGCGACGTTCGCATCAACTGCAGAGAGATCATCAATAAATGATTTATCGATTTTTAAAATTTGAAATGGTAAGTGTCTTAATGAAGACAGTGACGAATACCCCGTTCCAAAATCATCTAAGGATAGTTTTACCCCCATATCGATTAACTCACCTAAAATTAATTTACCTTGCTCAAAATTATCGATCATCATACTTTCCGTTATTTCAAATGAAATCCGGCGCGGATCAATATCAGTAATATCAAAAATTCGCTTTAGTTCTCTTGAGAAATTTGGATGATTAACTTGTCTTGATGATAAATTAATGAACATCTTGATCGGAACATCATACTTTCTCTGCCATTTCTTCATCACCCGAATCGCCTCATAAATGACCCATTCTCCAATCGAAACAATTAAGCCGGTTTCTTCAGCTAATGGAATAAAGTCACGCGGGCTAACTTTACCGAATTCTTTCGAGTTCCAGCGCAACAAGGCCTCGACGCCATATATTTCCTCGGAATCAACGTAATAAATCGGTTGGAAATGGAGTGATAATTCATCTTCGACAGCATGCCGGAGTTGCTCTTCAAGTTTGATTTGACTCGCATTATGATGCTTGATTTGGTCATTAAAAATATGGATTCGATTCCGCCCTTCTGCTTTAGCGCTGTACATTGCGATATCAGCAGAAACAAGCATATCAGTTGCCTTACTATTTTCAGGATAGATGCTGATTCCAACACTCGTTGAAATTTGGTAGTGACGATGTTCATCATAAATCGGCTGATTGATCACTTGAACAATATCACTCGCCAATTGATAAGCTTCTTGATTATCGTTAATGTGCGGCATAATTACAACAAACTCATCCCCACCAAATCGAGCGAAAAATTGATTTTCAGCAAGCAATGGTTTTACCCGTGCAGCAACAGTTTTTAAAATGTGATCACCAACTTTGTGTCCATAACTATCATTGATCACTTTAAAGCGATCAAGGTCACAGAGAATTAGAGCAATGGATTGGTCGTTATCTTTGGCAATTTCAATTTCTTTAGCTAGCTGTTCTTCAAAGGAAATCCGATTAGCTAGGCCAGTTAGGGTGTCATAGAAAGCAAGCTCATTAATTTTTGCATCTGCTTTTTTTCGATTGGTAATATCTTTTACTGAACCAACGGCTTTTGTAAGCTTACCATCAACATAAATGAATTGACCGACAATTTGAATCCACATGAGTTGATTATTGTTCGTAATAACTCTAACCTCAAGATTAATTTGTTTCGTTATTCTTCGGTCTAAGGCAAGACTTGCTATGAAAAACTCTCGGTCTTTTGGATGAATGATGTTTACAATTCGTTCGAAATCAATATTTGCGTAATTTGTTCGTTCACCGAAGTGTTGAACAATTCCACCTCGACAAACAATTTCTTTATTAGTGTTGGTATATTCCCAAATGCCATCATAAATAATATCTGAAACCATTTCGAGTTGCTGAGAATAATTGTTCATCCGTTCAGTAATATTTGCTCTTAGATAACCAGCAGCAAAATAAGTCGCCAATTGATAGGTCGTGTGAAGTGGCATCAATTGCGTCATAATATCATCGGTACCGACAAAACCAAACATCCCAAAATAATGATCTTCTTGAACAATCGGGATAACGAGTATTGTATTTTCGTCGCCCATGAATGAGTGATTAAACAATAATTCCTTCGGTGGAAATGCTTGCGAGTGAATATTTCCATAAAAGGTTTGTTTCGTCTGCTTCTCTTGGACAACATCGAATGTCTCAAACATATTTGTTTTGAATGTCCCATTATCTTTCAAACCGAGCAATCCTTTTCGAATCGGGGTTTGGTTGAGCCAATTAAGTTGCAAGAGTTCCTCTGTATTATAAAACTGGATCCGTTGACCTAGAATGAAATTCCTTGAAATTAATTCAGATAAATGATCAATCGTTTCAATTGGATTCGTTAAACCGACTGTTTCATCTTCCCATTCACAGCCACAACTACTCCGAAAGACTGGATATGCATCTAAATAGATACTATCGCTAGGAAACGACTGATGCTCAGTATAATGTAAAAAGGCCTCAACAATATAACGACCAATATCATCAAATTTAATATGAACTGTTGAAAGACTATGCAAATTTGATTGGGCTACAGGAATATCGTCAAAACTCATTACAGCAATATCTTCTGGTACCATGATTTGATAATTTTTTAATTCATTAATTAATTCAGCCGCAATAAAATCGGTTCCGCAAATAAGTCCATTAATAGAATCTTCAGATTCTGCAATTTCTTTTGCAATCATAGGAATATTGTTCGTAAACGTATCAAAGAACTGGAAAGTATTGCTTTCTTGATTATATTTCTCAAACGCTTCTAAGCGTTCCATCCCATCTCGATACTTCTTCGTTCCGACATAGCCAATTTTTTTATGGCCATGATCTTTTAAATGTTCGACAGCTTTAATAATTAATGCTTCATTATCGATTAAAATAGCATAATCTGTCTTTAAATTTGTATTAATCCCTATGACTGGCTTCCCTTTTTGTTTAATTTGATCATGGTAGTGGTCACTGATCGTGTTCATCACGACAACCCAAAGATCAACATAATCGAGGGCGTAGGTTTCGTTGAAATGACTATTTGCATTAACGACTACGACTTTTATGTCTTCCTTGTTTGCAAAGTTAGACAATCCTTTGACAATTGTACCGAAATAATAACCATCTAAAGCAGGTGTTAATAGACCAATGACAAACTGTTTGTTCATTCCTCATCACCTCTCTACACTTGGTTCCAATCTATCGAAAGTTACTAGTCTTATTATACCATGACTTAATATCACTAGAAAGGCAAAAGATATATTTTTAGACAATCAATTGTCAGAATAGACAAATAAATTTGAAAAACGATTGTATATCCGTTAAAGTAAAAGGTGAGAAGAATGGAGGGATAACAATGTCAAAAGATTTACGAATCAAGAGTCATGTGTTTGATGGTTCACAACGCGCACCTAACCGAGCGATGCTTAGAGCGGTTGGTTTAACTGATGATGGATTTAAACAACCGATGATTGGGATCGCAAGTACGTGGAGTGAAGTAACACCTTGTAATATTCACTTACATGGATTAGCTGAAAAAGCTAAAACAGGCGTTAAAACAGCTGGTGGCTTCCCGATGATTTTCAACACAATTACTGTTGCTGATGGAATCTCGATGGGAACGGAAGGTATGCGTTACTCACTACCCAGTCGAGAAGTGATCGCTGATTCGATCGAAACGGTTGTTGGAGCCGAGAACTTAGATGGCTACGTAGCAATTGGAGGCTGTGATAAAAACATCCCCGGCTGTATGATTGCAATTGCGCGAACTGAAGTGCCAGCCGTTTTTGTTTATGGTGGATCAATAGCACCGGGATATCGCAATGGTCAGAAACTCGATATTGTCTCTGTTTTTGAAGGTGTTGGTAAGCATAATAACGGTGAAATCTCAGATAAAGAGTTACACGGAATTGAATGTGCTGCCTGTCCGGGTGCAGGCTCATGTGGTGGAATGTACACGGCTAACACAATGGCATCAGCTGTTGAAGCGATGGGGATGAGTCTGCCAGGAAGTTCATCTAACCCAGCCGAATCAAAAGAGAAACATGAAGATGTTGAAGCAGCTGGAGAAGCCGTTTATAACCTTTTAGAAAAAGGCATCTATCCAAAAGATATTATGACTAAAGAAGCATTTGAAAATGCAATTACCGTCGTAATGGCTCTAGGTGGCTCAACAAACGCAGTCCTTCATCTATTGGCAATTGCTTATTCAATCGATGTTGACTTAACGTTGGATGATTTCGATCGTCTACAAAAGAAAGTACCACATCTAGCTGATTTAAAACCAAGTGGAAAGTATGTCATGGAAGACTTATATAAAGTTGGCGGAATCCCTGCCGTGATGAAATTATTACTTGAGAACGGATACTTACACGGTGATTGCTTAACGGTTACTGGAAAAACAGTTGCTGAAAACTTAGCTGAAGCAGATGACCTTGCAGAAGGCCAAGATATTATCCGTCCATTTGATAATCCTTATCGCGCCGATGGACCCCTCGTTATTTTGAAAGGAAACCTTGCACCAAATGGGGCAGTCGCTAAAGTGTCAGGTGTAAAAGTCAAACGCCACACTGGTCCCGCGAGAGTTTTTGATACGGAGAAGGAAGCAACAAAAGCTGTCATGAACAATGAAATTAAAAAAGGTGATGTTTTAGTCCTTCGTCAACTCGGACCAAAAGGTGCACCAGGTATGCCAGAAATGCTCTCAATTTCAGCGATCCTAGTTGGGAAAGGGCTCGGTCAAGACGTTGCGCTCTTAACAGACGGTCGCTTCTCAGGCGGAACTCACGGACTTGTCGTTGGACATATCGCACCAGAAGCACAAGATGGTGGACCAATCGCCATTCTAAAAGAAGGCGACATTGTCACGATCGACTCAGATACACAAGAACTGACTGTTGACATTTCTGACGAAGAAATCGCCCGTCGCTTCGAAACATGGCAAGCACCACCACTCCACCAAAAAGGAGTATTAGGTAAATACGCCCATAACGTTTCGTGTGCATCAATCGGTGCCGTAACCGATAATTTTAGAGATTAATTCATTTCTTTGATAAAAAACTCCCCCTCTTGATTTTGGCGAAAGAGGGGGAATTTTATTGACTTGGTTTTCAATTTCCGCTAAGATTTGAGTGGAAGTGACCGGGAGCTTGGGGAGAAATCTCAATTTATTTGAAAGCGATTACATGGTTGGGGAATTTTTTCGAAAGGGAAGTGATTTAATGAAAGGAACCGGTGCTAATTTACGTGGAAGCGGAAAATACGTAGAACCACATCGTTTGCCAAAATTGGAAGGGATGCCTGATTTACTTAGTTTTGAAGATGGGTCTGAAGTTAAGACAGAAGCTGATTGGTGGCAACGAGCCAATGAGTTACGTGATCTGTATCAATTTTATATGTATGGTTATATGCCAGATCCGACAGCTGAAAAAGTTAGTTTTGAAAAGACCGATTCAGGTATGACTGTTAAAGTGACGGTGGCAGGGGAGGCGACGGAATTTTTTGTAACAGTGACATTGCCTGGTGAAGATTGTGAGTTTAAAGCGCCATATCCTGCTATTATTACAAACGGTGGACTCGATCTAGCTTTCGATGAAGCAACATTATCGTTTGTGCGACCGACTGAATTACCGTTGGAGGATTTAGTTAATCGTCGTGGCTATGCAGTGATGACAATTAAACCGGCTGATGTCGCGGCGGATCATTCATCACGAACGGGTGCATTTTTCGACCTTTATCCTTATTCTGAAGTTGATAACGACGTTGGAACACTTGTCGCCTGGGCTTGGGGAGCAGCGAAGGTAATTGACGCACTTGAGCAAAATGCTTATCCGGAAATCAATCCGAGTCAAGTCGGCATCACAGGTTTTTCAAGATTCGGCAAAGCTGCATTAGTTGCTGGTGCACTGGACGAACGTTTTGCCCTTGTCAATCCACATGCATCTGGACTTGGCGGGATGGCATCATTCAGAAAATCATTCACCGGGAAAAAATATCCGTGGGGTGTTGCGGGTCCACCAGAGAGTTTAGGCAGTCTTCAAAGTTCAGCGCTACGCCACTGGTTCACTTCCGTATTTTTAGGTTTTGAATCAAGCGAACAACTCCCGTTCGATCAACATCAGCTTGCAGCCCTGGTCGCACCGAGAGGATTAATTTTAACATCAGGTTATGAGGATTATCATACCAATCCAGAAGGTATGTTCGAAGCCTATCTTGAAGCGAGTAAAATCTACGAACTGTTCGATGCTGGTGACAACATTGGTGTCGCCTATCGACCAGGCGCGCACTCAATCGAAGTTGAAGACATTGAACGCTTACTAGACTTTGGTGATCAATTATTCAGAAACATCAAACCAAAAACAGACTTTAAAACAAGTTATTTTAATCAGTCATTTAGTTAAACAGTTCTTCCAAGATGAAAAATTGGACGAACTGTTTTTTTACACGGTGATTTCGTCTGCATTTCGCCGAACTTGTCTGTATTTTCCTCAACTCGTCTGCATTTCACCGAACTTGTCTGTATTTTCCTCAACTCGTCTGCATTTCGCTGAACTCGTCTGTATTTTCCTCAACTCGTCTGCATTTCGCCGAACTTGTCTGCAATTTCCTCAACTCGTCTGCATTTCGCCGAACTTGTCTATATTTCCATCAACTCGTCTGCATTTCGCCGAACTCGTCTGTATTTTCCTCAACTCGTCTGCATTTCTCCAAACTTGTCATACACATACCACAGTCCATGATCAATCAAAAAATCTTACCTTAGATCAAATAGAAAAGACACGCTCATTTAGCTAAGCGTGTCTTTCTATATCCCCCTTATGACAAGGGTTTGCGGAAAATCTGTTTTATTCTATTGTTAAAAATGGTTTTACCAAACTCTTACTTCTCTGACGAATTGACTCGCCGTACTAGAAGCTAAACTTCTTTTAGCACTTTTGTGAATACTATAAAGCTCAGAGGAGTGTTTATAATATTCTTTAGCTGAAATCGTTTCTTTTGACAAAAAACTGTTTCTTAATTTACTTGCAGATTACACCTTACAAAATAAATTAACTACTTTCCTGACGAGTACTTAGATCGTCAGCGTTACGAAACAAATTTTCCGCCAAGGCACTTTATTTTGTAAGAATTCTCATTCCTACGTTATTGGCCTTGTGGTAATACTATTCCCGCTTTTTCGACAATTAAACATTATTTAAAAAATTTTTTATAAAAAAGTTTCATCCAATTTGCTCCGCTAATCCGACCTGTTGCATTTTGAACATTTGATAGTAGTTTGCCTTTTGCGCAAGGAGTTCGTCATGTGTTCCTTGTTCAATCATTTTACCTTTGTTCATGACAATAATTTGATCCGCATGTTGAATCGTTGACAAGCGATGGGCGATGATTAACATCGTCCGTCCTTCCGCAAGAATACTGATCGCTGTTTGAATCAAGCCTTCCGTTTCAGTATCGATGCTCGCTGTCGCTTCATCCAAAATTAATATCGCTGGATCAAAGGCCAATGCACGTGCAAAGGATAATAGTTGTCTTTGTCCAGTTGAAAAGTCAGCACCATTTTCACCAACAGGCTGATCGTACTTCAGCGGTAATTTTTCAATAAATTGATCGGCACCAACGGTTTTTAATGCTTTGATCGCTTTTTCCCGGGTAATTTTCGGATCATTTAAGGTTATATTAGACAAAACTGTCCCGGTAAAAATAAATGGATCTTGGAGCACAATATTAATATGTTGCCTGACTTGTTGACGTGAGGGCTCCTGACTATTATACTGATCGAGAAAAATTCTCCCCTTTTGTTGATCGTAAAAACGAAGCAATAAATTCATAATTGAGCTTTTTCCTGACCCGGTGTGACCAACAAAAGCAACGGACTCACCCGGTTCAACATTAAACGAGAGATCGTGCAAAATATAATCATCTGCTTCATAAGCAAAACTGACTTGATCAAATCGAACGTGACCGTTAATCCGAGGAATTTCCTTATCGTCAACAGCCTCACCATCAAGATCAAGCATTTCAAAAACACGATCGGCGGAGACACGGGCTTGCTCGAGTTGTGGCAGTTGATGAATCAACATTTCCATCGGCTCAAATAAACGCCCTAAATAATCAGCAAAGGCATAAAGAACCCCTGTTGTGATCAGACCTTGCCCCGTTAAAACCCCATTTCCAAAAAACCAAATGAAGAGTAAAAGCGCTGCACCTCTTAGCAAGCCCAAAAGATTGTAAGTTGTAAATGATTCCAACCGCACTAACTGCCGTTGATAACGATAGTGACGATGATTCAACTCCTCGAATTCATCCTGTCTTTCTTTCGTCCTTCTAAAGGCCTGAATAATCGGCATCGTCTGAATCGACTCATTAATTGATGCATTAATCGAGCTGTTCACCGAAAGAATGACCCGATTATATTTGCCAGCATATTTTTGATAAAACTTGATCCACAAAAATAAGATTGGAATGGCTAAGAGACAGATCATTGCCAAGCGAGTATTGAGTAAAAACAGTGCAAACAGAATGCCGCCCATATAAATAATTGCATTGAAAAATGTTGCTAAAACGTTCACATAAAGCTCTTTAATCGCTTCCGTGTCATTTGTGATTCGAGCCAATATTTTCCCTGCTGGTCGATCAACAAAAAATTGCATCGGCAGTTCATGCATTTTAGCATAGAGATCTTGCCGAATTCGAACAATAATTCGATTAGCATAGATTTGGAGTAAGTACGTTTTTAAATAAGTAAAAGCTGCCGAAATGATGATCAAAATTAAATAGGTGATCAGTAAGAATGCAATCGGCTGAATTTCTGGTCGGAAAAAGTGGATCAAATCCCCCGCTGATAATTGTTCACCAGTGACGACTTGCTGTTCACCATCATAACTAGCGAGCCAATTCCCATCATCATCACGCTCAATTTGACTGTTAACCGGAATTTGTCGATCAATAAAATAATATTTTCGATTCGATTGTACCAACGTATGATAGCTAGCAATTTGATCATCACTGTCAATTCGATCCACTCGTTTGTAATGCTTATTTTGAAAAATTACTGTACCAGATTCATCATCGGCAACTTGTGCCCACTCTGCTTGAACGCCAACAATGTGATTGTCGATGACCGATTTAGCAATAAAAGGGCCTGCCAAGTCTAAGCCGATCGCAATTAACAAACACAGAAGTGCAAAACTAATCACTTTCAGATTTGAACGTGCATATTGAAGCAATCTTTTTTCTGTTGAAGGTTTCATTCGCTCACCTTCCTTTCCATTTGTTGAATCTCGAATTGCTCCTGATACCAGCCGCCAAGAACCATCAATTCATCGTGTGTCCCGTGTTCAATAATTTTGCCATCATCTAAAACAATAATCTGATTTGCATGTTTGACCGCAGACAAGCGATGGGCTGAAATTAAAGTCGTTTTATTGGTGCGTTCTTTTTTCAAATGCTCAATAATCGTTGCTTCCGTCTCGCCATCTACAGCTGAAAGGGAATCATCAAGAATTAAGATTTCTGGATCGACTAATAGTGCTCGGGCTAGTGATACTCGTTGCTTTTGCCCACCGGAAAGGGTGACACCACTTTCACCAACTATTGTATCCAGTCCTTTTGGTAGCGCATCAATGTCACTTTTTAATGATGTAGACGTTAAGATCTGATTAATCGCTTGATCAGAAATTGGACCGGTACCGAAGCTAAGGTTTTCTCTAATTGTTTTGGAAAAAAGAATTTGCTCTTGTGGGACATAACCAATCCAACTTCTTGTTTCTTCAAGAGTAAACTGGTCAATCTCAATCCCATTGATCGTTAATTCACCTTTCGGAGGTAAATAATCACGTAATAATTGTTTGAACAGCGTTGTTTTACCAGAACCGGTTTTGCCGACAACACCGATCGTCTCACCACGATAGATCGTTAAGTTAATCTGCTTTAACTGATTTTCCTCTGTTCCTGGATATGAAAAGGAGACACGATTAAATCCGATCACTTCTGGTGTAGAAATTGATTTCGGTTGTTCAGGGTCTGTCACATCTGGCTTTTGAGCTAAAATTTTCTCGACTCGATCGAGCGATGCATGCCCACGCTGTAACACATTAATTAAATGACCGAGCGCGATCATCGGCCAAATCATCATCCCTAAATAAATGTTGAATGTTACTAAGTCACCAATTGAAAGCTGATCATTAATGACTAAAAATGTCCCGTAGCCAAGCCCAATTGTATAAGATAAGCCAACTAAGATTTTAATTGTTGGATCAAATAATGCATCAAGTTCAGCAACCGATTTATTCTTCTTAAACACAGTTTCGGTAATTTGAGCAAACCGTTCACGGTCGTGAGATTCTTGGACAAAGGCTCGAACGACACGGACACCACGAATCGATTCCAACGTATAGTTATTCATTTCTGAAAAAGCCGTTTGTGCTTCAGTGAATCGTTGATGGATCGCTTGCCCATACTTTTGCATCGCGAGTGCAATAAAAGGCATTGGAATCAGTGCGGTAAATGTCAACGGCCAGCTGATTGAAAAGCCCATCACAAAAATAATAAAGACCATTAATACAGTTGAATCAAACAGCGTCATCACACCAAATCCAGCCGTCATCATAATCGACTTTAAATCGTTGGTTGATCTTGCCATCAAGTCACCCGAGCGATTTTTACTATAAAAACGTGGATTCATTTTTAGTAGGTGTCGCATCACCTTGGAGCGCAATTTACGTTCTAAAATAACCGCCCCGACAAAAAGGTTGATGTCCCAAATTAGCATCACAAAATATTTAACAATAATAATAACGAAAAAAGTGACCAAGATTTGTGTTAATCGTCTGCTTGTTAATTCATTAAATTGGATTAAATCAATCGTGATCCCAAGCAGGCGAGGAGGGATCATCTCAAGAATATTGACAATAATCAGTGCGAAAATCGCGATCGAATACCTTTTCCAATGTTCCTTAAAAAACCAAGTTAATTTACTAAAAACTGAAAACATATGATCACTCTCCATCTACGGTTTGAATCCATTAAAAAAAGCGTATACATCTGTGACGTATACGCTGCTAAAAAGATCAGAATAAAGAGTGAGAAGACACTCAAATTCAGCTAAATAGACAGAGTAAGGCCACGGATTTAATCGTGGCCTCATTTAATAAAGTTTGCATCTACATCATTGTTTACGAATGTAGACTTACAGTTTTTCAGAAAAAGGGGTCACGAGTATGTTATCTTGGTTTGCATTGTTAAGTAAGCTGTTAATTACGATCATCATCATGACCTCCTTTTTAAAGTTTTTTGTTATTTGCGCTCTAATTATATAGTCAAACGAATCTGCCGTCAATAAGAATTTGGAAAATCAACTAAATAATTTGGAAACACTGAAATCCGTAGCGGGATAAAGTTACTTGACCTTGCTCATTTAACGCTGTTGATTGATCTGCAAATAATTGTTTTACCGTTAGTTTTGCAGCTACTTTCTGAAAGGTAAGTTTGAGAAGCTTTGATACAGTAAATTGTATCACTATTTTT
>NZ_BAABDL010000111.1:0-1771 GCF_039539605.1 Amphibacillus indicireducens
AAAAACAGCTTTTGAATGGCTTGACAGAGCCATTCAAAGCTGTTTTTGTCATTTTTAAGTGCGAAAGTCAGGAGATGAAGATTTGTTTCACTTTTTAATCTAATCAGTGATCAGGTGCGGTGTTCTACAACACCCACCTTATTTTTATGTTGTGATCACAAAATAGCATTAAATTTGTATTGCTGATATTATTGTTACTGTGATTTATGTGATTACAGTATTAGCTCTGTAAATGTGTCAACAAATTGCTGGCGACTTTTTTCGGTAAATGGAGCTGGGCCTTTTGTTCGGCCACCACTTTTTCGAATTTGGGCATTTTGATAGCGTGATGCTAAAAGTCTGTCGATATTACGCTCAGTAAAGATAAAACCGCGTGGATGGATCACTTGACACTTTTTTTGTAATGCTAAGGAGGCTAACCCATAATCTTGAGTAATGACGAGATCATTAGCTTTAACTAGTGAAATTAATTTATAATCAACTGCTTCACTTTCACTATCAAGATAAATTTCTTCAACGAAACCTAGATGTTGTCGATAACTATAGTGAGAATAACTTTTTAATACAATCACTTTTATTAGCCGTTGATTTGCAATTGAAATAATTTCATTCGTTACAGGACAAGCGTCCCCATCAACATAAATAATCATTTGGAAGCCTCCTTAATCAATAGTAAGTATCGTGCTACATATTTTTAACGAAATAAGGGAAAGGGTTTATTAGTCGTATTTATTATATATCAGAATTGAAAGGAAGAACAAACCGTGTCAAATTATAAAGCAGGAGAGCTCGTTCAATTAACAATTAAGGAGCAGATAGACAGTGGTTATGTCGCATCTGACCAGACGAATGATTTTAATCTAATCACCGATCAGCCGTTCAATGAAAATGATCAAGTTGAAGCATTCTTGTATCATGATAGTAAAAATAACCTTGTTGCAACAGCTAAAATTCCGACTGTCAGCTTTCAAACTTTTGATTGGGCTGAAGTGAAGCGTATCTATCAAGGATTAGGTGTATTTGTTGATATTGGATCGACGTTTGAAGTGCTTGTATCAGCTGATGATTTACCTCTGCATCAAACGGCTTGGCCAGAGATTGGTGATCAACTGTATGTCACTTTAACACATGATAAGAAAGATCGTTTACTTGCTCAACCGGTTAAAGAAGAGGATTTTGATGGAAGTTGGGACACTGCACCAAAATCACTCTTTAACCAAGATATTAGTGGTCGTGTCTTCAGGTCAGGTAAAGAAGGTGCAGTGATCATTACTGAAGATGGTTATCGGGGGTTTATTCATTTTAGCGAACGCAACAAAGAACCAAGAGTTGGTGAATGGGTTGAAGGTCGCGTGATCGAAGTTAAACAAGACGGAACATTGAATGTTTCGTTATTGCCTAGAAAACAAGAGGCTAGAATTGTCGACGCTGAAACGATTTTAACGTATTTAAAAGATAATAATGGTGAAATGCCGCTTGATAATCAATCAACACCAGAACAAATTCAAGCAACTTTTAACTTAAGTAAATCTGCGTTTAAACGAGCAATCGGCAAATTATATAAAGACCGATTAATTGAACAAGCCGCAGGAAAAACATTTTTAGTTACTAATGATCCAGAGAAAGACAATTAATTCAGGTATAAAGTCATATTGTATAGGTGATAAACAGGTATTTTATCGAAAAAAATTGAAAGACTGTTCTTAACAAGATATAATAGCCTAGATTATTCATAGCCCAATCATAAAACCTGAATAAACCGCATCAAATC
>NZ_BAABDL010000112.1:0-45735 GCF_039539605.1 Amphibacillus indicireducens
ACCAGATGGTAAAATTTAACTCACAGTTTGAGCAAGTAATATGCATTTAAATAAATTTACTCTTCATAGCTATGGTAATACAATAATACTTGATATTTTTCCATTTTTAATAACCACCTATTTGTCGTATTTGCAAGATACGGTTTCAGGTGTCAACATCGATCTCTTGCAACTGTTAATTATAAATTGTTCGCTTGACTATTTCAACCTTTTGGTTTTTAAAGTCTGAATTTTTCAAGCTTGCATTATTGGACAAGACTCGATAAGCTTTTAAAAAGGAAGTGATGAAATGAATCGTAGTGAACGTGATCAATACATTATTGAACGTTATCAGGCTGGTGAAGCTGAAATGATTTTATTGTTTGTCGAGTGGTGTCATCATCATAAATTAGACCCGTTAGAGATTTATCGTGAAGCTTATCCGAATCAAGAGCTTCCAGAGAACTTAATTGAAATCAATCAAGATAAGCTCGAATCAAACGATACATTTGAGCTAGAAACAGCATTATTATTAGATGTTTTGCAACTATACGGCAACGATGATTTGGCTTTTGTTGTGTCTAATTATGCTGAAAAACTATCGAAGAAGTAGAGAGGTTGAATCAATCATGTGGCAGTTGAAAAAATTTCAGCAATTGGAGCTAGAAGAACTTTATCAAATTTTAAAAAATAGGGTCGATATTTTTGTTGTTGAACAGGAGTGTGCTTATCCTGAAATCGATGGGATCGACCCGAAATGCTATCATTTATTTAAAAAAGATCAAGCTGAGATTGTTGCATATGCGCGTCTTGTTCCTAAGGGAATCCTTTATGATCAACCGGCAATTGGCCGAATCATTGTCAATCAAGCGTACCGAAAGCATGGCTATGGGCGTGAGTTGATCGATCAAGCGATAAACATTATTATTGAAGATTGGTCTGAAGCTAAAATCAAGCTTCAAGGCCAAACATATTTACGTGAGTTTTACCAATCATTTGGCTTTAAAGAAATTTCAGAGCCTTATTTGGAAGATGGCATCCCTCATGTTGATATGATCTACAAAAAATAACCCCCTCTATGGCACAAGAGGGGGGCTGCTAATGATTAATCATAAAACGTTAGGGGTATAGAGGATCGCAATCATTAGCAATTTTTATATTAAACTCATGAGAAATCATAGTTTCTCATGAAAGGAACCTGAATTACTCACCTTGTAAAACAAATTCGGTTTCTTGCAATTCGCCGTCACGATAATAACTAATCGTAACGGATTCTCCGATCGTTGTTTTACGATAGAGGTACTGTCTAAGATCTAGCATATTATTAATTGGCTGATCATCTAGAGCTATGACAACATCATAAACCTGTAGTCCAGCTTGATCTGCAGATGAACCTGGATGAACTTCAGCAATGACGATGCCGTCGGTTACTTCAGTAGGATCAAGTTTTAGTGTTCGACTAATGTGTTGTGGTGGGACTTGAGAAAAGTTAATCGCACTAATCCCCATAAATGGTCGCGTGACAGCACCGTTTGTTTCTAGCTGCTCGATAATCGGTAGCGCTTCATCAATTGGAATCGCAAAACCAATTCCCTCGATAGCATGTGAAGCGATCTTCATTGAGTTAATGCCAATCAATTGACCGGCTGAGTTGATCAATGCCCCCCCACTATTACCAGGGTTAATCGCCGCGTCTGTTTGAATCACATCGATATTCCAGTCTGGTGTTCCATCATTGTTAATGTCAATTTCGATTGAACGATCAAGCCCACTAATGATTCCTTTTGTGACTGTACCAGCAAATTCTGTTCCTAGTGGGTTCCCGATTGCAATCGCAGGTTCACCTACAATAAGTTCTGAAGAGTTACCAAATTCAGCTACTGTATCAACATATTGAGCGTCAATTGACAGTACGGCTAAATCGGTTAATTCATCTTGACCAAGTAAATTCGCCTCAACGTGTTCGCCATCGGATAGAATGACTTCGATTTGGTTAGCGCCATCAATGACATGTTGGTTTGTGACGACATAGGCGAGGTCGCCTTCAACTTTATAGATCACACCTGACCCAGTCCCAGCGTCAACACTGTCAGACCAGAGGCTAAATGATTGTAAGTTTGACACACCGACGACTGCACCAGCAACGTCGCTCAATAGTTCAGAAGGGACACCATCTCCGTGTCCAGCTGTTTGAATAATTGGTGCTCTTGGTGTTTCAGTTTGAGTCACCTCATTAGTTGGAATCAACTGCTCAATTGGAATCACACCGGTATAAAGTAGTAAAAATCCAAAGACCGCAACGGTAAGTCCTCCGATAATCCCACTTAACCACACTTTCCAAATATCTGATTTAACAGGTTTGTGTTGATTCTGACTGTCGTTATTATGATTAGGTGGAATCGGCGTTGGTTGCTGATTTTGATTAGATTCAGAGAAATTATAAAATGTTTTTTCCTCATCTTGCTTTGTTTGATTTTGATTAAATTCGTCCATTCCGATTACTCCTTTCGATATCTTTTGAAATTCGTTGGTGTTGCTTTATACTAAATAGTATAACGAGTAGCTTTGGCAAACATTCGGAAAAATTGTGAAAAAAGTATGGAAGATCGAGTGTTATAATCGTATTCTATCAAGAGAAATTGAATCAGGAGGCGATCAGTATGTCCCAGCATATTTATATTGTTGAAGATGATCCAAATATTAGAAATATTGTCTCTGCATATTTGAAGCAAGAAAATTTCACCCTAACGATGGTCGATAATGCTGAAGAAGCATGGGAAATGGCACGTGATGGTCACCCGGATATGTGGATTCTAGACATTATGTTACCAGGAATGAACGGCTATGATTTATGCAAAAAAATTAGGCAGGAAAGTGAAGTGCCAATTATAATTATTTCTGCTAAAGATGAAGAAGTCGATAAAATATTAGGGTTAGAGCTAGGTAGTGATGATTACTTAACAAAGCCGTTTAGTCCGAGAGAGCTAGTTGCTCGTATTAAGCGTCTATTTAAACGGGTAGAGATTTATCAAGAACATAAAAAAGCACAAAAAGATCAAGAATATCGTTCAGGTGATTTAATTATTCAAGTAACTAATCGCCGTGTATTTTGGCATGATGAGGAAATTGAGGTTACAGCAAAAGAGTTTGAATTGCTTTATAGTTTAATGCAAAACCAAAATCGAGCTTTTTCCCGAGAGGAATTATTAACTTTAATTTGGGGAGAAGATTATTTCGGTAGTGATCGAGCTGTAGATGATTTAGTTAAACGGTTGCGGAAAAAAATCGATGGCTTACCAATTGAAACAGTTTGGGGTTATGGCTATCGCTTCCGTGATGATCAAGAGGCTAACCAATGAGGCTCCAAACTCAACTCACGTTAGCTTTCACAACCCTACTTGTGATTACGATGACAATTGTGTCAATTACGATTCATTCATTACTATTAAATGTGTTGATTCAAAATGAAAAAGATCAATTACAAGATAAAGGTGAGATGCTGTCACAATTTTTATTTAGTGAAGTAATGCCAAGTAATTTTTCCCACTGGCTTAGCGATGAAGAGTTATATTTATTTGTTTATAACCGTGCGCTTGATCGGGTCATGCTTTATTCAAGTTCACTTGATCTTGATTTAATTCATGAATGGGTCGACAGTTATGACCTGACGCAGGAGGAGCAACCCCTATGGTTCGATGGCGAAAATCAATATGTTGTATCGACGCTGTCAATTTATCCTGGATTGTTAGATCAAGAAATGGTCTTAATCACACCGCTTGGTCATATTCAAGAGGTGCAACAGATCTTTTTTAATCGGTTAATGATTGTCTTCTTAATCGGTATGTTAGTGATTATTGTTTTGACGCATTACTTAACGCATCGATTGGTTACGCCGTTAACGCAACTAAAATTTCAGCTTAAACGGATTGAAAAACGTCAATTTGATCAAATTAAACGGGTCAAAGCAACGGGAGAGATTAAAGAAGTTGAGAAAAGTGTGATTGACATGGCAACAGAATTGCAACGCTATATGAAAACACAACAGCAGTTTTTCCAAAATGCAAGTCATGAACTGAAAACCCCACTAATGACCATCCAAGGCTATGCCGAGGGAATTAAGGATGGTGTATTTAGAGGGGACGAATCAGAGCGTGGGCTTGAAGTGATCATTGCCGAAATTGGCCGTCTAAAAAAAATTATTAACGAAATGATTTTATTAGCCAAGTTAGATAGTAATGAGATTATTTATCACGAAGGAAAACTTTATCTCAGTGAATTGGTGCAGTCAACTGTTGACCGAGCACTTCCAATTGCAAGGGAGCAATCGATCGCACTCACATATCAGATCTCTACAGAGGCGATCATTCAAGTTGATCAAGAAAAAATGCTTCAAGCCATGTTAAATATAGTGATGAATGCCATTCGTCATGCGAAAGAACAAGTCAATATTCAAGTTGTCAATAATGATGATCGATTAGAAATTATTTTTGACGATGATGGCCCAGGTGTTGATCATGCACTTATGCCACATCTATTTGATCGTTTTATCAAAGGGAAAGACGGTGAAACTGGACTTGGTTTGGCGATATCAAGAGCAATTGTGGAACGCTCAAATGGAACGATTCGGGTTGAAGATTCACCATTAGGCGGTGCACGTTTCATTATTACTTTTTAAATTTACAAAAAAAACTATCCTTCACTACTAGAGGTGTGCTATAATAACCCAGTTGTCTAGCACGCAGGCTCACAAGAAAGAGGAGAGGTAAAAAGTATGTCATTAAGAGAAGATATTCGTAATATTGCTATTATTGCTCACGTTGATCATGGTAAAACAACTTTAGTCGATCAATTGCTTCGCGCTTCAGGGACTTTTGCGGATCATGAACAAGTTGAAGACCGGATGATGGACTCAGATGATATTGAACGTGAACGTGGTATTACGATTTTAGCAAAGAACACCGCGATTCAATATGAAGATACGCGGATAAATATATTAGACACACCAGGCCACGCTGATTTCGGTGGCGAGGTTGAACGGATTTTAAAAATGGTCGATGGTGTATTACTCGTTGTTGACGCTTATGAAGGATGTATGCCACAAACTCGGTTTGTTCTAAAAAAGGCACTTGATCAGAAGTTAACGCCAATTGTTGTGTTGAACAAGGTTGATCGTCCGAACGCCCGTCCTGATTTTGTTGTCGATCAAGTGTTAGATTTATTCATTGAACTCGGTGCGGATGATGAACAACTTGAATTCCCTGTCTTATATGCATCTGCTATTAATGGAACATCAGGGGAAACCCCAGATGAGCAACACCAATCGATGGATGTTGTTTTTGATACGATTATTAGCCATATTCCAGCACCAATTGATAATCGCGAAGAGGCTTTACAATTACAAATTACTTTACTCGACTACAATGCTTTCGTCGGTCGGATCGGGATTGGACGAATCGCTCGCGGTAGCATTAAAGTCGGTCAACAAGTGACTGTTATGAAAGGGAATGGAGAAAGAAAACAATTCCGCGTCACAAAAATGTTTGGCTTTTTAGGCTTGAAGCGAACTGAAATTAAACAAGCTTATGCGGGAGACATTGTTGCACTATCGGGGTTAGAGGATATTAACGTTGGTGAAACGATTTGTCCGGTTGGTCAGGAAGAGGCATTGCCACTCCTGCATATCGATGAGCCAACATTACAAATGACTTTTGTCGTTAATAATAGTCCGTTTGCCGGTAAGGAAGGTAAATACATTACATCGAGAAGAATTAAAGAACGTCTAATGACTCAATTAGAGACAGATGTTAGCTTACGTGTTGATCCAACAGATTCACCGGATGCGTGGATTGTTTCTGGTCGAGGTGAGCTTCATTTATCGATTCTTGTTGAAAATATGCGTAGAGAAGGTTTTGAACTACAATTATCAAAGCCTGAAGTTATTATTAAAGAAATCGATGGTGTCAAACATGAACCGATGGAGCATGTGCAAATTGATGTCCCTGAAGAATTTACCGGAACAATCATTGAAACAATGGGTTCGCGTAAGGCTGAAATGCTCGACATGCAAAGCCAAGGCAATGGTCAGGTTCGGTTAGAATTCCGAATTCCTTCACGTGGTCTGATCGGTTATTCGACAGAGTTTATGACCCAAACACGCGGTTACGGCATTATCAATCATACATTTGATCGCTACGCACCAGTTACTCCAGGTCAAATTGGTGGTCGTCGCCAAGGTGTGCTTGTGGCTTTAGAAAACGGAAAAACATCGACCTATGGAATCATGCAGCTTGAAGACCGAGGTACAATTTTCGTTGAGCCTGGTACAGAAGTATACGCTGGGATGATTGTTGGTGAGCATAATCGAGAAAATGATCTAACGGTTAATCTTACTAGAGAAAAACATTTGACCAATATTCGTTCAGCGAATAAAGATCAGACGGCAACAATCCGAAAAACGCGGACGATGTCATTAGAAGAAGCAATTCAATATTTAAATGATGATGAATACTGTGAAGTCACACCGGAATCGATCCGTTTACGGAAGAAAATTTTAAATAAGAGTGAACGTGAAAAAGCAGCAAAAAAGAAAAATGATTAATTGATAGGAAAACAGTGATGAAATTTTTATCACTGTTTTTTTTGATGAACTTGAGAGCATTTCACGCAACTTGAGAGCATTTTGCGTAACTTGAGAGCATTTCACGTAACTTGAGAGCATTTCGCGCAACTTGAGAGCATTTCACGCAACTTGAGAGCATTTCGCGTAACTTGAGAGCAAATACAGAATTGATTTTCTGTTTGGAAAACCCGAACATAATTAAAGCAAATCACTTCTTTTATTAATCAATTTACATAGAATAAGATAGTAATTTACACAATCGTAACAATTTCTTTACGATTACTTTATAGTTCATTAACACTAACTTAAAACTCACCCTCTATACTGATTATTGTAACCAAAATTAATTAAGTGAGAGGGGATTTTTTAAAAATGAAGATGAAGAAGTTTATTTTATTACTATTAGTTAGTTTATTTGCAGCAGCTGTACTTGTAGGCTGTGCTGGAGACGATACAGAAGATGCTGGAAATGATAGCCCAGCTGAAGAAGAAGTAGAATCAAATGATGATGCAGGTGAAGATGATTCAGCAGAAGAAGCGAGTGCAACTTTAGAAGGTACAATTACAATGGCTGGTTCAACATCCGTTCAACCACTTTCTGAAGTATTGGCTGGTGTTTTCATGGAAGAACACACAGGTGTTAGATTAGAAGTATCCGGTGGAGGATCAGGTTCAGGTATTACAGCAGCTCAAGAAAATACTGCAGACTTCGGTGCGGTTTCGCGAGAAGTTAGAGAAGATGAAACAGGAATTCACACATATACAATTGCAATTGATGGAATTGGAATTATTGTTCACCCAGATAACGAAGTGAGCGACATAACTGTAGAAGACGTTCAGAAAATTTTTGCTGGTGAGATTACAAATTGGTCAGAAGTCGGTGGAGCTGACGAAAACATCGTAGTGGTTAGCCGTGAAGAAGGGTCTGGGACTCGTGGTGCATTTGATGACATCGTTTTAGGAGATGCTGCTTTAGTTGATACAGCACTTATCCAAAACTCGAGTGGATCGGTTAGAGAGTCGGTTGGATCTGAAGCAAACGCAATTGGTTATGTTTCAACTGGTAGTTTAAATGAAGATGTAAAAGCTTTAAGTGTTGGAGGTGTTGAACCAACTCCAGAAAATATTATTGCTGGTGACTATTCAGTTGCAAGACCATTCAACTATGTGGCAAATAAAGGTGAATCATTATCTGAATTAGCACAAGCTTATCTAGACTTCGTTTTAAGTGAAGAAGGACAAGCGATCGTTGAAGAGCAAGGATTTGTAAGAGTTAACTAAGAAATATTTATTATATAATTTAAATTATCAAACAAACTAGAGATATAAAAGAACGGGGTAGCTCTGTACTGCCCTGTTCTTAACTGTTTAAAAAAGTTATTTATCTGCAAAGATGATGGGGTGAAATTAATGTTTAGTAAAGTGAACAATAATATAGAAGAAAGAATTGTTAAGGCTATTCTCTTTATTTTAGCGTTAACTTCAGTTGTTGCTTTAGGGTTAATTGGTTTTTTTATTTTTAAAGAAGGATTACCCTTTATGATCAACTATGGCATTGGAAATTTCATTTTCGGAAGAGAATGGGCGCCGCTTCAACAAATATATGGTATTTTCCCAATGATCGTCGGAACCGTTTATGTTACGATCTTGGCATTAATTATCGGTGCACCGATTGGAGTAGCTGTTGCTATTTTTCTTTCAAAAATTGCACCACCAAAAGTTGCACGGGCAATTAAACCGATGATCGAATTGTTGGCCGGTATTCCATCAGTAGTATACGGGCTTTTTGGTATGATCGTTATCCGTTCGTTGATCAGAGAATTGGCTCACGGGCCATTAAGTGACTATTTACCTGCAAACTATCAAACGGGATACTCTGTTCTAGCTGGGAGTATCATTTTGGCGATTATGATTTTACCGACGATTATTACGTTATCAGCGGATGCGATTAACTCGGTGCCAAGCGAATACTATGAAGCATCTGTTGGTTTGGGTGCGTCAAAGTGGCAGAGTATTTATACCGTCATTGTGCCAGCGGCTAAATCAGGTATTGTCTCTTCAATTATTTTAGGCATGGGACGTGCGCTAGGTGAAACGATGGCGATTATTATGGTTGCTGGTAACACGGTTGCGATCCCAGAACTTGGCTGGACCGGGATTTTCTCACCTGTTCGAACGTTGACTGGAAACGTCGCGTTAGAAATGGGTTATGCGGGTCCTGAACACCGCCAAGCTTTATTTGCCACAGGTATTATCCTGTTCATTTTCATCATTATTTTAAATTCAGTTACACTTGCAGTCGTTAAAAAGAAGGAGGATTAAGCGATGAATAAAGTAAAAAGAAATCAATGGATCGCTTTTAGCCTATTAAGTTTAGCGACAGCATTTACGATCGTGATTTTACTTGCAATCCTATTTTATGTCATGAGTCAGGGGCTTGAAATGATTAGTTGGGAGTTTCTAACTGAAAATCCTCGAAATATGGGGGCTGAAGGTGGAATTTATCCAGCAATTTTAGGAACAATTTATTTAGTCGGTACAACACTATTAATTGCAACACCGATTGGAGTTGGAACGGCGATTTATTTAAATGAATATACACGCGAAGGTCCATTTAAAAAGACGATTCGATTTACGACAGAGGCTCTAGCGGGGATTCCTTCAATCGTATTTGGATTGTTTGGTTTTGTCTTCTTCGTTATCTTACTTGAGCCATACACCGGTGGATGGTCAATCTTATCAGGTTCTTTAACAGGGGTAATTATGATCTTGCCAGTGATTATCCGTGCATCAGAAGAGGCGCTACGTAATGTTCCGAATGCATTACGGGAAGGAAGTTTAGCGCTAGGTACGACACGTTGGTATACAATTAAGAAAACCGTTTTACCGGTCGCTTTTCCAGGGATTCTATCGAGTATTATTTTATCAATTGGTCGTGTTGTTGGTGAAACAGCAGCTTTCCTATTAACGCTCGGGGGAAGTTTACTACTACCAAGAACAATTTTTGATGGAAGCCGAACATTGTCACTCCACTTATATATGGTCGCAATGGAGACTGGAAATATGGATATGGCATTAGGAACTGGAGCAGTTCTAATTATTCTAGTTTTAATCATTAATTTCACAGCAGGCTTCTTATTTAAAAGACTTGTTAAGCGTTTTTCATAGTTGTCTTGCTTTTTACGTGAATGGGGGTAAGTTAAGGTGGATAAACAGATAAATAAAACAAAAATAGCGGTAAATAAGCTATCATTTTATTATGGAGAGAAACAAGCATTACATGAAATATCATTAGATATTCCTGAACGAGAAGTATTTGCATTAATCGGTCCGTCTGGTTGTGGGAAGTCAACTTTTTTAAGAACATTAAATCGTTTAAATGATTTAATTCATAAAACAAAAGTAACCGGAACAATTGAAATTGACGGGCAAGATATTTATGATTCGAATGTTGATGTTGTTCAACTTCGGACAGCAGTGGGCATGGTTTTCCAGAAGCCGAATCCATTCCCGAGTAGTATTTTTGATAATGTGGCTTATGGTCCAAGAGCTCATGGGATTAAAGATAAAAAGGAATTAAACAAAATTGTTGAAAAAAGCTTGCGACAAGCGGCTTTATGGGATGAGGTAAAAGATCGACTAGATGAACCAGGGACAAGTCTATCAGGTGGCCAGCAGCAACGACTTTGTATCGCGCGTGTGATGGCAGTTGAACCGGGGATTATTTTGATGGATGAACCGACATCTGCACTAGACCCATTAGCGACAACTAAAATAGAAGACTTAATTAACGAATTAAGAAAAAACTATACGATCGTTATCGTTACACATAATATGGAACAAGCCGCTCGGGTATCAGACAAAACAGCATTTTTCCTTGATGGTGAAGTCGTCGAAGTTGGCCCGACTGACCAACTATTTACTAATCCAGAAAAACAAGAAACAGAAGATTATATTACTGGAAAATTCGGTTAGGTTAGTTAGCATAAGCAAGAGCATTTTTAAAAGAATCATTTAAAAATGCTCTTTTTTAAAAAAATAATGCAACCGTTTTCATTATTTACTGGTAAAAGTTCAAAAAGTTTAGTAAGATAAAAATATAAAGGTTTGATCATTATGATAAAACCTTCGACATCACGATCAGCATAAGTCTTATAAAAACAAGCTTAGGAGGAATTAAAATGGTTCAGAAAGATTCTCAGGTTGCTTATTTTTGTATGGAGTATGGGCTTGACGTACGAATGAAAACGTATGCAGGTGGATTAGGCATTTTAGCTGGTGATTATTTAAAAGGGGCAAAGGATCATGACTTCCCAATGGTCGGAATCGGGATCAAATGGAAACAAGGGTATACCGATCAATTGATTGATCAAAACGGTAAACCTTATGACTCGTATCATAACTATGACTATGACTTCTTAGAAGATACAGGAGTCAAAGTCGTTGTGACCATTCGTCAACGTGATATTACTTGTAAGGTATGGAAAACTGAAGCGTTTGGTAACGTACCGCTCTATTTATTAGATACGGATCTTCCAGAAAATCCTGATGCATGGATTACTGGCCAATTGTATGGTGGCGCTGGTGAAGATCGGATTGCGCAGGAAATGGTCTTAGGTATTGGTGGGGTACGTGCGTTAAGAGCACTAGGACATGATGTAGATGTTTACCATTTCAATGAAGGTCACGCATTGTTTGCAGGGTTTGAATTAATGAAGGAGCGAATCGATCAAGGATTAAGCTTTGAAGAAGCATGGGAACAAACAAGAGCAGAAACAGTATTTACAACACATACACCAATTGTTGAAGGGAACGAATCACACCCACTTGATCGACTATTATACATGGGTGCAAATAATGGCTTAACAATCGAACAGCTTGTTGAAATTGGTGGGGCGCCATTTAATATGACAGTTGGTGCGCTACGCTTGTCACGAAAATCAAATGCAGTTGCTGAATTACACGGAAAAACAGCAAATAAAATGTGGGCACATGTTGAAGGTCGATCAGAAATTATTCCGATCACAAACTGTATTCATATTCCAACATGGGTTGATGAAAATATGCTAAGGATTGCTGAAGAAGGTGGCGATCTTTGGGAAGCTCATATGAAAAACAAACGTGATTTGATCGATTTTATTGAAGACCGAACAGGTGTGAAGTTGGCTGAAGATAAGATGATCATTGGCTTCTCTCGTCGTGCAGCTCCTTATAAACGAAGCGACTTTATTTTTTCAGATGAATCAGTGATTGGACCATTATTGGAATCAGGAAAAGTCCAAATTGTTTTTTCAGGAAAAGCTCACCCACTCGATGATACAGGGAAGGGAATTGTTCGCTCACTCGTAAAGATGGCCAAAAAATATCCGAATGCTGTGATCTTTTTAGAAAATTACGATATGACGATCGGTGCTATGTTAACACGAGGATCTGATGTCTGGCTGAATAATCCACGACGACCGAAAGAAGCAAGTGGAACGTCAGGAATGAAGGCTGCAATGAATGGTGTGCTGAACTTCAGTACACTTGATGGTTGGTGGCCAGAAGGTTGTAACGATGGTGTCAATGGTTGGCAATTTGGTGATGGCTTTGAAAGTGATGATGAAGCCGAATTGGACGCACATGATTTAAAAGCACTTTATCATGTTTTACAAAATGAAGTCCTACCAACTTATTATGATGATCGTGATAAGTGGATAGAGATGATGAAGGAAAGTATTAATAGTACGCGAGATCGTTTTGCTGTTAAGCGGATGCTTGAAGATTATTATAGTAAACTCTATGCAACTAACTAACTTAAGTTAAAAATAAGCTGAGCGTCATATTAAATGCGCTCAGCTTTATTTTTAGTGGTAATCACAGATCGCGTCGCATCGCTTTTAGAACATCGATTTGAGTCGCTCTTTTAGCTGGTCGTGCACCGGAGATAATCGTGACGACTAAACAAATGCTAATCGCTATCGCAATCAGTGACCAAGGAATAACCGAGAATTTTAACCCTTCAGGTAATTGCTCTTCAAATACGGCTTCTAAAATAAGTGGGATACCTAAATTAACTGCTAAGCTAATTACGTAAGCGACAGCTGTACCAATGGCTGCCCCCATCAAGCCGATATAACTACTTTCTAAGACGAAAATTTGCTTAATTGTTTTTGGATTTGCTCCGATTGCTTTCATAATTCCAATGTCTGGTGCACGTTCAGTGACAGCCATTGTCATTGTGTTGTAAATACCAATTGAGGCAATTAAAACAGCAATCGTTCCAATAAAAATCAGTCCGGCTTTTGCAACATTAAAGAGCATGTTAATTTGTCTAATTTCATTGGCAACCGAATATGCATAATAATGTTCGTCAGATAATTTAGTTGTTAAATTTTGAATATGCTGGATCGAATCTGAATGAATGAAAACTTCATCGTACATTTTCTCTCCTGTTAGTTTAGCGTATTCATCATCAGTGAATGGATTGGCGTTCCGTGTACCTGTAAAGGATTCAAGTTCGGTTAGCAAACCTTCTGAGATATAAACATTAGAACTGATTTGCCACTCGCGACTCGGCTTTTCTACCACACCGACTATCGTTACTTCAACAGATCTGGTTTCGCTATTATTTTCCGAATCTATTTTTTCAATTTCAAAGGCAATCGTCTTTCCTAGAAGTTCATCTTGGTAAGTGTATTCATCTAATTGATTACCCTCTTCATCATAGATATTCTCAGGGTCTACATCAATTGGATATAGTTCTTCAACAAAATGATAACCAACAATAATTTCTTGATCTGTTTCTGGATATCGACCTTCACTTAGGTTCATTCCGGCTGCTTGTTCTGAAGCGAAATCAACACTTTGTGTATTGCTCATTAATTCAAAATCATCGACACGATAGGTTGGGCTTTGTGATAAATAGTTTAGATGCCTTACTGCCCGAACATTCTCTAAAGATTTAAAATAAGCAACATCTTGGTCATTAATTGAACGGTATTCACCATCATCATAACCATAAATTGAAATTTCATTAATCATGTCTTGTTCCATAACATCTTTTAAAAGTGTGTCGTGCAAACCGAATCCAACTGATGCTAACACAATTAGGAAGGTTGTTCCCATTGCTGAAGCGAGAACAGTCATAAAGATTCGCATTTTGTTCTTTTTAATATTTTGTCTAACAAACCTAAACTGATCACTAAAACGCATGGGTGTCACCACCTTCAATTAAACGTCCATCTTGAATTTCAACTGTTCGATGACCGATCTTTGCGACTTGCTCATCGTGGGTAATGATTAAGAAAGTAATTTTTAATTCTTGATTGAGCTGTTGGATAAAGTTAAGTAAATCGGCTTCTGTTTCACTATCAAGACTTCCAGTTGGTTCGTCTGCTAATATAATCGGTGGGTTCAAGACGAGTGCTCGTGCTACGCCAACTCGTTGTTGTTGTCCACCTGACAATTCACTTGGGTAGTGACCATGAAAATCTTCGAGACCGACTCGTTTCAATGTTTTATCAGTAATCTCTTTGCGCTCAGCTTCTTTGATGCCTTTTAAGATAAGTGGCAGCTCAACATTTTGATAGGCGGTCATTGAAGGAATCAATTGAAAGTTTTGAAAGATGAATCCAATTTGATCTAATCTAAAATCCGCAAATTGTGCTTCAGAAAATGAACTTACATTTTGCTGATTAATTGTAATGTCCCCGGATACTGGTCGAATAAAGCCACCGATTAAATTGAGTAATGTTGATTTTCCTGAGCCACTTCGACCGATCATTGTTACGATCTCACCCGGATTAATTGAGAATGAAATATCATGTAGAACAGGTAAAGTTGTCTTCTGTCCTTTTTTACCCATCTCAAAATGATGGGATAAATTTTTTACTGTAATCATTAAGTAAATCCCCCCTCGTTGCGTTTCTATCCCTTATGACGTTGACGAATTGAAAAAGGATGCAAAAAATAAAAAAGCATCAGCAATTTTATGCTGATGCTTTGTTTAGCTTTTTTTAGCCTCTAAATCGAGTCAGGAATTCTTGGAGTCTTTCGTTCTTTGATTCGTTAATCACTTTTTGGGCGGAGCCGCGTTCAGCGATTACGCCTTGATCAAGGAATAAGACTTGATCAGCGATGTCTAAGGCAAAGTCCATTTCGTGTGTGACGAGTACCATCGCCATATCATCATTTGTTGCGATATCACGAATGACTTCTAATACTTCACCAACAAGTTCAGGATCAAGTGCCGAGGTCACTTCATCAAACAACATCACTTTTGGCTTCATCACAAGTGCTCTTGCCATCGCCACTCGTTGTTTTTGTCCTCCGGATAGTTGACTAGGATAGTTGGACATTTTATCTTTCAGTCCAACTCGCTCTAGCATTTCAACTGATCGTTGCTCAGCTTCTGCTTTTTCAACACCTTTTACATGAATCGGTGCCGTCATGCAATTTTCTAAAATCGTCATATGTGGAAAGAGGTTGAAATGTTGAAACACCATCCCGATGTCACCGCGAACTGAGCGTAAGTGTTTTTCATCGGCCTGTACTAACTTTCCTTGTTTCTCCATCTTCCATAGATTTGTACCATTAACAATAATATCACCAGAAGTTGGCTCTTCTAATGTCATCAACATCCGAATGATTGTAGTTTTTCCTGATCCACTCGGTCCGATGATGGCAATCCGTTCGCTCGGAGAAATATCTAAGTCAATTCCCTTTAAAACCTCAACATCGCCAAATGATTTATGAACATTTTGATAACGAACAATAGGTTCTGTCATTATTCTGTCGCTCCTTTAATAATTTTTATCGGTGCATTTTTGTCAAACCGAGTATTTAGTTTAGTTTCTAGTTTTCGAATTAAAATAGCTGAAGGATAACTTAGCGCTAATAGAATGATGCCGACAATCGTAATCGCTTCAAGAAAGGCGAAGTGCTGTGCCCCATAAGAGTTAGCCATAAACAAAATACCTTGTACACCAATCGTACTGGTAATTGGAACTTCTTTGAATAAGATAATGAAATAGTTTCCTAACATCGGAATTGTTGGTGGAATTGCTTGCGGTAAAATAATTCTCCACCACTTATCCCAAGTCGAGAGATTTAAGGCAGTTGACGCTTCCCATTGTCCCTTATCGACAGATTCAATTCCAGATCGATAAATTTCACCAATATACGTGCTAAAGTGAATGCCAAGTCCAATGACCGCACTAGTAAATCCACTTAATGTTACCCCGATAGCCGGAATAACTGGCCATGCATAGTAAATAAAGAATAATTGAACAATCGGTGGTGTGGATCGGATGAATTCCATAATCCATGTCACAAGCCAATTGATTTGTTTATTGTTAATTCGTCGCAAAATAACCCAAACAAAACCAAAGACAAGAGCAAATATAAAAGTTAAAATCGTTACAGATACAAGCGTACTTAACCCTTCTAAAACTCTTGGAAACGCATCGGCAAAAGTTTCCCAACTCCAATAATTACTATTCATTAGCTAGCCACTCCTTTCTTAGCAATTTTTTCAGCCTTTCGTGAAAGGTGAATTAATGGTAGAGCGAGTATGAAATAAAAACCAAGTGAGACAGTATAAATGAGCGGAGCAAGTGATAAGCTCGTGCTGCGCATAATATCTCCGTAGTAGAGAATGTCATTTAATGAGATAAAGGAAACAAGTGCTGTTCCTTTTAACATCTGGATCGTGTAATTAGCAAACTCAGGTAGCATCATTCGAAGTGCTTGAGGGAAAATAATTAATTGCATCCGTTGAAAGCTAGACATATTTAATGCTGTAGCTGCTTCAGTTTGACCTGGAGCAACAGCTTCAATTGAACTGCGTACGACCTCAGATAAATAAGCACCATAGTTGAGTCCGATTGCAATGACACCAATGATCCAGTTTGAACCCGGTCGAATGCCAAACAACATTGGTAAAGCATAATAAAACCAAAACAACTGAACAATTAAAGATGTTCCACGAAAAATCTCAATATATAGACCAGTAAACTTTCTTAAAAACAAATTTTTAGATAATCGAGATAAGCCAGCAATAAAAGCCATCAGATAAGAAAAAATTGCTGCAGCGAGTAGAATTGTAATGGTAACCCCTAAACCTTGCATTAGTTGGCGGCTAATATTGATCACATCATTCATTTTTTCACTCCTAGATTTAGATTTGTTTTAGACAAAAAGAAGAGTCCTGTTCCAAAGATGGTAACAGGACTTATGGAGTTTTTTCATTATATAATTACAAAACTCATTTGATTAATAATGTTCTCCGCTAATCACACTCTCTGTCGTTACTTCCTCTGGTGGGAAGTTTGTTTCAGGGTGGAAGCCATTAGCTTCAAGTAACTCTGCAACAGTCCCGTCTGCTTTTAATTCTGCAAGCACTTCATTATATGCATCTCGTAAATCTTCATTTTCTAACGCAAAAGCGGCAGCGCCATAACTCGGATTCCCCTCTACGTCGGGTTGTTCAAAATCTTCAACAATTTCAATATCATCTGAAGCGATTGAATCCAATGCCATCCGAACAGTCATCTCTGTTGCGGTTGTAGCATCAGCGCGTCCTGCTTGAATCGCTGAGAAAGTTGCGGGAATATCCGGGGCTGTTGTAATTTGGTCATCACTGACACCCGCTTGCCTCATAAATTCGATTTCAGTTGCACCTTCCATAACAACGACGGTTACATCAGGATTATTAGCGATATCTTCATAGCTATATAGATCAAGGGGATTTCCTGTTTCAACGACTAAAGCTTCACCATAGACCATCTCAGGCTCACCGAATAAAGCATTTTCACCACGATCCGGCGTAATTGCCATTCCAGCAGTGATGATATCAAATTGTCCTGCCTGAACGCCTGTTATTAGTTGTCCAAAATCAGCAAGTTCACCCTGGACATTATCAATCCCTAATTCTGCAAAAACAGCTGTAGCAATATCAACAGCAGCTCCTTTTAGTTCACCGTCTTCTTCGTATGCATAAGGTGCTTCATTAGCAAAGCCGACCGTAACTGTGCCTGCTTCCTGTAGCTCTTCTAAGCGATTATTTCCATTTGTAGTCTCTTCACCATTGCTACAAGCTACTAAAAATAACGCGATAGTTACAAAAACTATGATTTTAACAATGTTTTTCAAAATCAAAAACCCTCCTAAATGATTTGTCAAACAAGTTTCCTTGTTTTATATATGGTGGCTCGTTTTTCTTTATACCTCCATCTAAGACTTTCAAACCTATGAAACAAAGCTTGATAAGCATGTGTTATATCATAACTGAAAGCTGAAATGGATATCAAATGGCAAATATAATGATCTGAACGGATTAGCGGTGATCTCGCCTCATCTCGAAAAAATAGCGGAACTTATCAAAGGAATGGTCGCTGATTGTCTTGAATTCTTCAAGATCCTCAAAAATTGGTTTACAATATAGGGAAATTTTAAAAATGCAAATCAAAAACCACTTTTATAATTTTTTGAAAAATTACAAAAGTGGTTAATAAAGTTGATCCATTTAAAGTTAATCATTATTTTTGATCTAAAAATTGTCTTAATAAAAACTCAAATTGCTCCATTAATGGGTGGAATTGATTTCGATTGATACCAGCTGTGACGCTGTCGAACATATTTTGATAGTACCATTGTTGATCTTTCTTTCCACGCTCAAAAGCATGCCACATCGCATCTCCATAAACCATTTCATTATCTAGCATTGAACCAAGGTTATCGATTTTATCAGCACAAGCAATCAACTTAACATCGATTGGTGCTTGTCGGATTTGATCGATGCTCTGCTGTTTCCGAGTGTCCCAAGGTAAAGATTTTTCTTTTTCAGTGACTGTACTAACAAGTTGGGTGACGTTTTGACCGAATAAAGCGTCAATTTCGTCGAGTGTACCGTCAGTATCTTCAACGACATCGTGTAGAAGTCCAGCAATAACTAAGTCTTGATTGCAGTCATGTTCTTTTAATAACATCGCAACTCGATATGGGTGAGCAATAAAAGGTTCTTTGTTTACTTTGCGCTTTTGGCCGTCATGCTTGACTGTTGCAAAAGTAATTGCTCGCATTAAACGTTCTGTTGACATTGCTATTACCCCCTTCTCTAACGCTAGCATATTAAAATAAATTATAGTACTATTATTATACTTATTTTTAATGATTAATTAAAGGATCGTCCATCAATTAAATTGGGGATGAAAAGAATTTGGAGATGATTATTTGCCTATTTTTAAACGGATTAGTTTTATATTAATTACTATGTTTATATTGACGGGTTGTCTAGCGGAAGAGAAGCGATCAGAATTGCATCAATTAAAAGAAATTGAACAGGTAAACAAAGAAACGCTCACCTATTTACCTGCAGAAAGCTATCAACTATCGATTGCAGCAATTGGCGATTTACTCATTCATGGTCGTGTATATAATCATGCACGAACGAATTCAGGCTTTGATTTTATGCCGATGGTAAGTGAGATACAGGATTATTTAGTAAGTGCTGATATTGCAACAGCTAATCAAGAAACGATGATCGGTGGGGAGGCATTTGGCTTGTCGACATACCCGCAATTTAATAGCCCGCAAGAAGTTGGTGATATGGTTAAGGAGCTAGGAATTGATATCGTCACCTTGGCGAATAATCATACACTAGATCGTGGTGAACAAGTCGTTTATTCTGCGTTAGACTATTGGGATCAGATTGACGTACTCTATACAGGCTCTTATCGCGATCAGGCTGATCGGGCAGAAATAAGAGTAATTGAAGAGAATAATATTTCTGTTGCCTTCTTAGGTTATAGCTATGGAACGAACGGGATTCCAATTCCAAACGGTAAAGATTATTTAATTAACTTGATTGATCAAGAACAAATCGCTCAAGATGTTGCAGAAGCTAAAGAATTAGCCGATGTTGTTGTCATGCATTTACATTTTGGTGATGAGTATATTCGAATGCCGAATATGTTTCAACAAGAACTTGTTCAATATGTTGTTGATTTAGGTGTGAATATTGTCTTTGGTCATCATCCGCATGTGCTCCAACCAGTAGATTGGGTTGAGTCTGCATCAGGTGAAGAAGCTTTTGTGATTTACTCTCTGGGTAACTTTTTATCAGGTCAAGACCAACTTTATCGCCAAATCGGCGGGATAGTTGAGCTTGAGATTCATAAGGAAGTGACGTCTTCATCGGAAAAAATTACTTTAGCCGCACCAAGATTTTTACCGACATATGTTGATCCCAATCAAGGCTATAAAGTTATTCCATTGAAGGATGTGACAGATCAACAGTTGCCTGACGCGAGACAGCATTATGAGGAGATAAAAAGTCACATGTCTCAATGGATGCCTGAACTTGATTTTTTTGAATAATTAATCATTAAATAAGAGGTATTTAATGCGTGCTAAAAATTAAAATTGAATGTATAATATTGACGAACAATTACACGCTAAATAACTGTAAATGAGGAGTAACCAAGTATGGAGTGGAAAAATTTATATAGAGGTCTAATTATCGGGGCATCAAATGTTGTGCCTGGAATAAGTGGGGGGACGCTTGCTTTATTACTAGGAATTTATGATCGGCTGATACTCTCAATCAATAACTTGTTCAGTAGAAGGTGGAAACAACAATTAACTTTCTTAATCCCGCTTGGAATTGGGATGGTAATCGCAACATTTGTCTTTTCAAATGCAATTAAATGGTTGTTTGAGTATTACCCTGATCCGACACAGTTTGCTTTTATCGGTCTAATTATTGGGATCTTACCATTACTTTTTAAAGAATCAGGTATAAAGCAAAACTTTAAAGGAAAACACCTTATACTGCTACTTATTAGTGTAGTTGTTGCAGCTAGCTTTGAGTTTTTTGGTGGTGATGAAGGATTTATCATTGCTGAAATTGATCTTGGGACATATGGAATTCTTCTGTTATCTGGCTTTATTGCTAGTACAGCGATGATTCTTCCTGGGATAAGTGGTTCGTTAATTTTGTTGATGATGGGTGTCTATGGGACGATCATCAATGCAGTTACTGAGTTACAGTTAGATATTTTAATCGTCGTTGCTATCGGTATTGGTTTAGGTATTATTACGATGAGTAAAATCATTAGCTATTTGTTGCGCCAATATCCGATCGCAACTTATGCTTCAATTATTGGTTTAGTAATTGGCTCAATCTTGGTTATTTTCCCTGGCTGGCCAGTAGGAGGTAGTGAGTTTATTTTAAGTGGATTCGCTTTATTACTCGGCTTAGCTCTTGCATATATGCTTGGCCGAGTTGAATATAAAGAAAATTATTAATGATAGTTAGGATGTGATGCGATGATCCGTGAAGCAACAATTCAGGATTTAGAAGAAATTATGACAAACGTGCGGGCTGTAGTAAAATGGATGCACGAAAGAGGTAGCCGACAATGGGATATGAGTTATCCAACTGAAGCGGATTATCAAAAAGATATCGATAGACGTGAATTATTTGTTTATCTTTTAGAAGGTAAAATAGTTGGCGTGTATACGCTCAGTTGCGAAGGGCATCAAGAGTACCCTTCAATTAATTGGGCTAGCGATGTCCCGGCGTGGACGCTTAAACGAGTAGCCATAAATCCTGACTATCATGGTCGTGGAATAGCAGATCAATTGATGCGATTTGCTGAAGAGCAAGCAAAGAATGCTGGTATTTATCGAATAAATACGGATACTTATAGTGAAAATTTGCATGCTCAGAAACTATTCAAACGACACGGTTATCAGTTAGTTGATAAACGAACTGGTCGCCGAGGTACGATCGAATTTTTCTATTTTGAAAAGGTTTTGTCCAACGAGGAGGACTGAGATTTATTCATGCTTACTGTTGATCAAGTTTATTTTTCAACCAAGCAACAAGTCATTTTAGATCAGATTCAATTTTTATTAAAATCCGGCTCTATTACCGCATTAATCGGTCATAATGGGGCCGGTAAATCAACATTATTTAAAGCAATTATGGGAATGATTCATCTTGAGGCAGGAGAAATCATCTTAGATGGAATCGCCCAATCAGATAATTTTTTAGCATTTAAAAAGCATCTTTCGTATATACCAGAAGAGGCTTTTTTGCTATCTGAGTTAACCGTTGAACAGCATTTTCAACTATATATCGAGAGTTATCAGCTTGATCCTGTTAAAATGGAGCAACAGATTAAACAATATGTTGATGCGTTTGAGATTGGAGATAAATTAGACCAGTATCCTGAGTCACTATCAAAAGGGATGCGGCAAAAGGTGCAAATTATTTGTGCACTGTTACCAGAAGTGAAGTTGTTACTTGTCGATGAACCGTTTGAAGGGCTAGATGTTCATGCGACAGAATATTTAATCGATATTTTAAAGAAAAAAGCCCGAACTGGTACGATGATTTTACTAACGACACATCAACTTGATCGCTTACAAGGATTGGCAGATCATTATTTAATGCTTCAACAGGGAAAATTAATTAGTTCTGGTCCGATTGAGGCGTTTGATCAATTAAAGCGCAGGTTTGATCAATCATGAAAACGAGTTCAACTTATACTGCCTATCGCTTTGTCAAGAAAAATCGTCGTCAGAAGAAACAACAGTTAACACGATCAGCTTCTCGGATTCTAATCGATAAAACGAGTTTAAGTTATTTAGCTATTTTTGGCTTAATGCTGTTAATCTGGTATAGCGATCAACTTGAAGACTATCAAACAATCTTTTCTAATATTGAAAGTTTTCTGTGGTCACACTATTTTGGTTTGCTCTGCTTTGGCTTTTTACGCCCACTTTCTTTAGCTTTTACGAGACCGGGCGTCTTATTTAGTAGTTCAGACCTCTTTTTGATCACATTACCGTTGGATCGAAATAAATTATGGTTTTATCATGTGATTGATAAGATCAAACAAACAGTGCTGATTGGATTGGTCATTGGTCTAGTTATAAAATGCTTGACCTATTTTTCATCGCAATTAATCATCACTTTATTACTTGGGTTTTGGTTGATTGAGTTGTTAATGATTATTCCGCAATGGCTCCTGTTTCAAAAACGGTGGTATATTAAATTTTTAATTAGTCAGGGAATTATGAGCATCAGCTTATTAGCGAACTTATTCATGTTTTGGTTTGGTGGAACAGGATTTTTACTCATCATCAGTCTCATTATGCTAATCCTGGTGAATAGCTGGGGCTATCGACGACTATTTGACTTTACCGACTGGTCACCAATTATTGAAACAAATGATCGCTTGCTACGGAAAAGCTTGTTGGTCTCACTTGCATCAAATATCAAAATTGATCCGCCAAAACATCGAGGATTTTACCATCAAGTGATTCGAAGCAAGCAATTAACTAAACCTTTTAAAGAAAACAAAAAATATCAAAGTTATCATCGAATTATTTTTTTAAAGTTTACTGAACAGAAAGAGCAAGTGATCAAAGCAATTTCAGGTTTAGTCGGATTAATTATTTTTTTAAGTACATACGCGGAGATTACCTATGTGTGGTCGATTATTATTGTGATTTCACTTTATGCTCAAATTGGTACAAGCTTTTTCCCTGTAATTTTTGAAGATCGGCTGATCTTTGCTTTACCTTGGAATCTTGAAAAATGGCGGAAGGCATTTTGTTATTGGCTGACGTTTGGCCTAGTCCCTATATTTATCATTTTAATGATCCCTGGACTATTTTGGTTTGAAGTTAATCTGATCTTCATCTTGAATGTCAGCAGTTATTTTTTAATTGGCCATCGACTGATCCTCGATCAAATCGATCTTCGAATCAAACGATTATCTGGAGAAAAACATCATGCTTCTTCCCTTTATCTGCTGAGCTTTATTATCTTATTTTTTGGTGTGATCTATTCAGTAAAATCATCCATTGTCAGCGTATTAGTTATCATCTATACTTTAATACGCTATAATGATCAATATATTGTAAAACAGGAGCGAACAAAATGAATCAAAATAAAGAACAGTATCTTAAAAGAAAGCAAGATCCGTCATTGAAGTTATTTGTTGTATTATCAAAAGCTTATCGTGCGGTAGTTGATCAAGTGACAGATGATATTCGGCAGTATGGTTTAAACCCTACAGAGTTCGCGGTGCTTGAACTGTTGTATCATTCTGGGGATCAGCCATTACAAAAGATCGGTGACAAGATCTTATTAGCAAGTGGAAGCATTACTTATGTCGTCGATAAGTTAGAGGAAAAAGGCTATATTAAGCGGACGCAATGTGCAGAGGATCGGAGAATTACTCATGCCTCAATCACAGATAAAGGAAAAGACTTTCTTAATTCAGCTTTCCCTGATCACTGGAAGAAAATCGAACAAATTACCGCAGGTTTATCTGAAGATGAAAAATTAGCGTCGATTGATTTGTTGAAAAAACTAGGTCTATATGCTGATGAGAATAAATAGTAACTTCTACACCTCTTTCTAACTTATCGAGAACAGAAAGGGGTTTTTTTATGTCGAAGAAGCTGATTAAATCTAATGTTTGATCAGAATTTTTTTGAAAGGAAAACTTAACTCAGACGTTTAGATACTCAAAAACTGGGTATATATTATAAGAGTAAGTAGGAATAAGAGCCTAATCGGCTCTATTTATTATTTGAAAAGCAAATTTTAAAATTTAAAGAGTATCACATCAAACGATAAATATTTGAATTTTCATCTTTGGAGAGGGGCTTAATCTATATGTCAGAGAAAGAGATCACGGTTTATACGAGTGATGACTGTGAAGAGTCTATACAAATCATTGACTATTTAAAGGAATTACAAGTTAATTACAACGAAAGGAATGTGAGTGAAAATCGGGCTTACTTAACAGAGTTACAAGCACGAAATGTCTATTCCGTTCCCGCCGTTTTTATCAATAATCAAGTTGTTTTAGGATTTCAAAAAGATAAGATTTATCGTTTAGTTCGATTGAGCTAGAAGGATTTAGGTGAACGATTTGATTCACATTCTCATATGATAATCTAACAAAGATTATTGAATAGGGGTGTTTATTATGCAATCAAATCGATTCTTTTTTCGACCCAAAAATTACCCATACCACTATAATCAATTCCCACCACATACACAAATGAATCATCAGCCCTATCCACCATATCAAACCATGCCATTTCATCAAGGGGCTTGGCAACCACCTTACCAAGATATGCAAGGGATGGGACCTGAGCAAAAATCACCGATTAAAGGAGTTATGGGGTATTTTCAAAATGATCAAGGAAAATTCGATGTTGATAAAGTTCTGAATACAGCGGGCCAAGTGGCAAATACGTATCAGCAATTTTCTCCAATAGTTAAAGGGATTGGATCATTTTTTAAAGGCGGCTAACGGATAGTCTTGTCAATATTGACAAGACTATCATTATTATGATAATTAAAGGATGGTTTTAATGATTGGTTGTTTATGTATTCATGGATTTACTGGAGGACCTTATGAAATTGAACCGTTGACTACTTTCTTGTCAGAAGAAACAGATTGGTTAATCGAAGCGCCAACGTTACCAGGTCACGGTTTAAACTTACAACTAGACGATGTTACCCATGAAGACTGGCTAGAAGCAGCTGACCAGGCTTATCAAGAATTAGCAACGAAGGTTGATCAGATTTATTTAATTGGATTTTCGATGGGAGGAATGATTGCTGCTTATTTAGCGGCAAAGTATCCAGTTAAGGGACTTGTTATGCTGTCGCCTTCTAGAAAATATCTTAGTTTAAGTAAAATTGCATCTGAAGTAAGGCATTTATTAAGAGATCGCTTCTTTGGTGAAATTGAAGAAAATTTAGTTTATCAAAATTTACAGCATAAGAAAGGTTTGATTCCAGCACGAGCTTATGTCGAATTTGCTAAGTGTATTGCAAAAACGCGCCCATATTTGAAAAAAATCACTTGTCCAGTCCTAGTGTTACAAGGGATTCAAGATGGCCTCGTTCCATATCAAACGACACATGACCTCGCTAATGAAATTCCCGTCGATATCGATGTGATTTATTATGCGGATTCGAAGCATTTAATTTGTTTAGGTGATGATAAAGAGCTTGTGATTCAAACGGTTTACGATTACTTAATGAGCAATGAAAAGGAAGTAAAGCAAAAGATCACAGGTTAGTCTGTGATCTTTTTGTTCAAGCTCTTCTTTTTTCGTCACTGAAGAATGCCATGACAATTGCTTCACTGCCTGCGTGAATCGATAACAATGGTCCCATTTCTGCAGTAATAATTTTATTAAATTGGTATTTATCCTTAATTGAAGTCACAATATTGTCTAAGCGTTCCTTTGCTTGAGCATGAGTAATTACGAGTTTTTGATTAGCTGTTTCTGAAAGATACTCACCGATTTTTTCAACAAACCGTTTTGTAGCTTTTTTTGTCCCACGCACCTTTTCAAGTACTTCAATTTTCCCTTCATCACTTGCCTGAAGCAGTAACTTCACATTTAACGTTTTAGCAACTGTCCCTTTAATTCGGTCTAGGCGGCCACTTCTGATTAAGTTATCTAATGTTTTAAGAATGAAAACTGTTCTTAAATGCTTCACTCGGTCTTCAATGAAGTGAAGTAACTGGTGAAAATCTAACCCGTCTGTAATTTTATTGATCGTTTCTTGCATTAATAAGATAATTCCTGATGAAGCAGATTCAGTGTTAATAATTTCAATGTTACGATCGGGTTGTTTTTCTAACAGCATATTTTTGGCCATAACTGCGTGCTTGTATGCGCTACTTACGCCGTCAGATACACTGAAATGGATAATCGCTTTCTCTCTTGGTACTTTTTCAAAAACTTTATAATATTCAAATGGCCCAGCTGCTGATGTTGTTGGGAATGATTTACTCCGGCTTGTTTTCTCTGCAAAATCTATTACCGAAACATCATCTGATTTAATTTGTTCATTGTCTAAATGAATGTAGAGTGGGATTACTTTAACTTGCCAGTCTTTACACATTTGTCTTGATAAATCAGATCCACCATCTGTAATTAGTTGAACTGTCATAAACTCACCTCGAGTATTTATTTTTAATTCTTAACATGAATAAGATATAAATCGATCAATTGTTTACCTTAGAAGAAAGTAAATCACGGCTATTAACCACAAAATCCAATAAGATATCCCTATTTTATCATGATTTGTTTGATCTGTCGCTTGAATTGGATAGCTATGACTAGAACATAAGCTAATATTGTGTTAAAATAGGCACATCCATTGAATGCTCGTTAGTAAGCCTCTTTCATTAAAGTGGAGAGAGGTTTTTTCCACGTTAATAAACATACAGATTTGCGGGTAACCTATCACCATAAACGGTGAGCACTTTTCTCGAGTCGCCTTAGAAAGTGCAGAAACGATAAGACAAATACTGTATCGCAAAAAATGATTTTTTGAAAAACAATGATTATTTTGTAGATGAATGCGACGATTACAATCAAATACACACTAATAAGTGAATGTATTGACTGATGAAGATATCTGTTAACGTGTCATTACAAGCACACGATGAGATTTAGAAAAAGGAGTTTGAAAATAAATTGACAACATTTCAAGAACTACAGATTTCGACGCCGATATTGAAAGCACTGGATAATATGGGCTTTGAAGAAGCAACACCGATTCAAGCACAAACGATTCCATTAGGATTAAAAGGTGAGGATGTGATCGGCCAGGCGCAGACTGGTACGGGAAAAACAGCAGCCTTTGGAATTCCGATGATCGAACAAATTGAAAAAAGACAACGAAAAATTCAAGGTTTAGTAGTTGCGCCAACACGTGAATTAGCGATTCAAGTATCGGAAGAAATTCACCGACTCGGCAAATTTAAAGGGATTCGTTCACTCCCGATTTTTGGTGGACAAGACATGCAACGTCAAATTCGCTCGCTAAAAGATGGACCACATATCGTGGTGGCAACACCGGGGCGTCTACTTGACCATATGCGTCGCAAAACAATCAACATTAGTGAAGTCAGAACAATCGTCCTCGATGAAGCTGATGAAATGCTTAACATGGGGTTCATTGATGATATCCGTGATATTTTAAAAATGGTCCCAGAAGAGCGCCAAACATTACTATTTTCAGCAACAATGCCAAAGGAAATTCGTCAAATTGCAGCAACGATGATGAAAGAACCGAAAGAAGTAAAAGTTAAATCAAAACAAATGTCGGTTGATAATATTGATCAAAAACATCTCGTTGTCCATGAAAAACAAAAGTTTGATGCATTAACAAATTTATTAGATATCCATGTCCCAGAGCTTGCGATCATCTTTGGTCGTACCAAGAAGCGTGTTGATGAATTAACAGATGGCCTTCAAGCACGAGGATTCCGTGCAGAAGGTATTCACGGTGATTTAACTCAAGGAAAACGAATGAGTGTTTTAAACAAGTTTAAAAGTGGACGAGTTGATATTTTAGTGGCAACAGATGTTGCTGCAAGAGGCTTAGATATTTCAAACGTGTCACATGTCTATAACTTTGACATTCCTCAAGACCCAGAAAGCTATGTTCATCGAATTGGTCGAACAGGTCGAGCTGGAAAAACAGGTGTTGCGATTTCATTTATTACACCTCGTGAAATGCCGCATCTAAAGTTAATTGAAAAGGTAACAAATGCCCGTGTTGAACGCATTGACTTACCGAGCCAAGCAGATGCAAGACGTGGTCAGCAAAATATCGCCTTGAAAAAATTAACTCGCACAATTGAAAAGCAAGATCTTAACGATTATCGTGAAGTAGCTGCGGACTTATTAGAAGACTATGATTCAGTGACAATTGTCGCTGCAGCACTTAAAATGATGACAAAAGAAAGACGCCAGACACCTGTTACACTTTCTTCTGTTCAACCGCTAAGTGTGAAGCGCAATAAAGATAATCGCAAGAACTTCCGTGGTAAAAATGACTTTAACAAAAAACGTCATTACGGAAGAAAAGGTAAACCATCTAGTTCCGGACGGAATCGTAAATTTAATAACAAGCGTGCGTCAAAATAATAAAAACAAAAGGCCATCCAAACTAATGGAAGGCCTTTTTTATACCTAGATATTTAAATCACACCTGCTAAAATTCCTAAAACAGCTAAGATTAAAATAATCCACCAAATGATTGAGCTCACATTTCGATTCATACGGAATCGGAATCGCCTTTTATCCCACCGATTTGGGTCATAATTTAAACCATCACTTCTCACGACACGTCGTCTTTGATTCCGCCAAGGTGAGTAAGGAACTGCATGAGTTAAAAAGATCGGTCCGAGGGCAAAACCAGCAATTAAGCCAAAGATATGTGCAGAAATATTTATGCCAGGCTGAATAAATGTCATGAAAACACCGATTAAGGTAATGACCGTCACAATCTGTTTACTGGCTGGATCGATTAAGTCCAATCGGAAAAAACTCATATATAAGAGCAAGCCAAGCAACCCATAAAGTGCACCAGATGCCCCTAAATGTAAGGCAGATGTTCCAACTAAATAAGTGAATACATTGCCAACAATTCCAGTAATTAAATAAACTAACATAAACTTAAACTTTCCGATCATTTGCTCCAAAGCAGGGCCAAATAAAATTAGTGAGAAGGAATTAAATAAGATATGGCTGACATCGTTTGGAGAATGAAGAAAAATAGGTGTGACTAAGCGCCAATATTCACCTAGATCAATCCCAACATTCCAACCGACCCCCCAAGTATAGATAATTGGACTAAGTGGATTTGGAATAAACATAAGCAACCATAAGATCACGTTAATAGCAACAATTACCGAAACAACAGGATAAAATTGTAGAAAATCTCGAAATGACTCATTACGAAAAAACATAGAAACGCTCCTTTAATTGACGATACTAAAATCATACGCTATTTAAATGGGGTTTGACAAATTATATCATTCATCAAAAACTTATACTATAATAAAACTAATAGATTAAAAAAGGTGATCTTATGATAATTGGTACAGGGATAGATATGATTGAACTGAATCGGATTGAATCAATTGTGAAACGAAACCCACAATTTATCAAGAAAATTTTAACAACTGATGAAGAGGCGCTTTATGATCAAAAGCAAACAGAACAAGCAAAACTAGAATTTTTAGCAGGACGCTTTGCAGGTAAGGAAGCTTTTGCAAAAGCTTATGGAACTGGGATCGGTCAGATAAGTTTCCAAGACATCTCGATTCTAACAGGTTCTTTAGGTGAGCCGATCCTTTTTTTCAAACGAGAAGCATCATTTAAAAGTCATATTTCAATTTCACATAGCCGTACATATGCTATCGCAAACGTTATTTTGGAGCAGTAGAAGCTTGAGCTTGTCTGCATAAATAAACGGACAAACTCATATAGTGTAGTGCGGGTAGGAGGGACTAAAATGAGAAGTGTTACCGCGAAAGAAATGTATGATATTGACCGAAAAGCGATTAACGATTATCAACTTTCAGGTGTCCTATTAATGGAGAATGCTGGTCGAGCGATTGCAGAAAAAATACAAGCCGAGCTTACAAAAGATATGAAGGCCGTTGTCTTAATCGGGGCTGGTAATAATGGTGGCGATGGATTCGTTATTGCTAGGACTTTGCTTAATCTTGGCTTTCAGCTTGACGTGATTCAGCTTGTGGCAGACGCAGACATAAAAGGAGATGCCGCTGAGCATAAAGCTATTTTGACAAAATTTAATTGTCCCATTATTCATGTTGATCAAACAGCTCTTTGCCAAAAACTGATTCACTCAGCAGACATTATCATCGATGCGATGCTAGGGATCGGCTTTAAAGGTAGATTAAAAGAACCGTATCGATCAGTTGTTGAAGAGGTTAACACACTTGAAACAAAGGTTGTCGCGGTTGACATCCCGAGTGGTGTACCAGCTGAAACAACGAATCAACCGATCACAGCGATTAAAGCTGATCTTACTTACTGCATTGAAGCACCTAAGCCAAGTGCCTTCATTGAACGCTATGCCAGTTTTTATGGTAAGTGGGAGATCGTTGAAATCGGTTTACCGAGCCGATTAATTGAAGCAAGCTCAAAAGAAGTTTGGACACTTGAAAAAGTCAAACAAACCTTACCAAGAAGAGAACAACATAGTCATAAAGGTAGCCATGGTAAGGGGTTAATTATTGGTGGGACAAAAACAATGCCAGGTGCTGCACGCTTAACGGCAAATGCAGCGCTCAGATCAGGTGCTGGTTTACTAACTGTTGCGACAAGCCAAGAGGCACTTCCGGTTGTTGCGAGTGGTGTGACAGAAGCAACTTTTCTTGATCTGGATGACGAACAAATTGACCTACTAGCTGAAATTAAATCATTTGATGCAATCGCGATCGGAATGGGCATGGGGCGCTCCGATCAAACGCAGTTAATTGTCGATACAGTTTTAACAAGTGAAAAGCCTGTCGTCGTTGATGCAGATGGCTTATTTTATCTTAAAAACCGCTTGTCTGAGCTGAAAAATCGAAAAGCACCAACAATTTTAACACCACATCCAGGTGAGATGGCGATGTTAATCGATCAATCGATTGAGCAAATCAAAAATAATCCATTCGAAATTGCTAAATCATTTGCCGTAAAACATCAGCTGTATTTAGTGTTAAAAGGTGCCTACACGATTGTAACTGCCCCAAATGGTTATCAGACGATTAATCAAACAGGTAACCCAGCATTAGCTAAAGGTGGTAGTGGTGACTGCTTAGCTGGCATCATCTTAGCGCAAGTGATGCAGAAGGGTACAATCGAAGCAAGTCTAGCAAATGCCTGTTATATCCATGGCTTAGCAGCCGATCTGGCGGTTGAAAAAGACCACTCGATGATTGACTTTCTAGCAACAGATTTAATTAATTTCTTACCAAAAGCTTTTCGGACATGTTTAGATTAATCTGCGGGACACTCATTCCCTTTTTCTCTGACTAGAGTAAAAGGAGTTGAAATGATGAACAGAATGATTAAGCTTAGTCTCATTCTTTTCTCAATCTTTATTATAGCTGGCTGTGGAGAGGCTTCGAAAGAGGATGTAATTGAAGATCTTGAGCAGACAGTAACTGAATTAACAAGCTATCAAACGAAAGCGACGATGAATATGCAGACGGGCGAAACAGCCCAACATTATCAAATTGATGTCGCATTCAAGAAGGATCACTATTATCGTGTCTATATGCACAATGCAGAAGATGAAGAAGGCAGTCAAATCATTTTGAAAAATGATCAGGGTGTATTTGTCTTGACGCCGGCACTAAACAAAAGTTTTCAGTTCCAATCGGATTGGCCGACAAATGCGAACCAACCCTACTTGTTTCATTCTTTAGTTTCAGATATTTTAAATGATGAGCAGGCTGAATTTGTCATTGTTGAAGACTACTTTGTCTTTACAACTGTTACAAATTATCAGCAAAATCAAACATTACCAGTTCAAGAGATTTATCTTGATCAAAAAACATTGACGCCACATTTAGTTAAAATCTATGATGCTGATAATAATCTCGCTGTCGAAGTTACTTTTGAGCCGTTTGAGTTGGATGTTGAGTTTGAAGCGGAGTTTTTCGATGTTGATGCAAACTTGACGAGTAGTCTGCTCAGCTTACCTGTTGCTACAATGGAAGAGCAAGTGAACCAAAGTGATTTTTCAATTCGATATCCTAGTGTGACTTATCAAAGTGAGTTAACTGATACGTCTGAATTTGATTTGGAAGATGGTCGCCGTGTCGTGTTAAGTTACCAAGGAGAACGTGATTTTACGATCGTTCAAGAAGTAAAAACATCGTCAATGGTTGCTTACCGCAAGCCGGAGTATTCGATCGGTAATCCGATCCAAGTTGGTGCAACAATGGGTGCGATCACTGATCATTCGCTGTCGTGGTCTGAAAGTGGGATTGATTATTACTTAGCAAGTGAAGACCTGACAGAAACAGAAATGATCGAAGTTGCTCAATCAATGACATTACAACTAGAAAAATAGCTTGACCAAAAGGCAGATCCTATAGTAGGGTCTGTTTTTGTTTTGTCAGTGAGTTGACACTGTTGGGGGAAAAAAAGATAATGAACAAAAGAAGTTAATCTGGAGGCAGAAGATGAAGCCAATTAATTATCGACCAGCAAAGATCGAAATTGATTTATCAGCGATCAAATTAAATATAAAAAATCTCAAAGCAACTTTAGCAAAAGGAACGGAAGTGATCGCAGTTGTAAAAGCAAATGGCTATGGACACGGGGATGTTCAAGTTGCCAAAGCTGCGCTAGAGGCAGGCGCGACTCAATTAGCTGTTGCACTTTTAGAAGAAGCGCTCAAACTTAGACAAGCTGGGATAACCGCCCCAATTCTTGTGATGGGCTGGGTCGACCCAATATTTGCCGATGTTGCGATCGAACACGAAATTACCCTAACTGTTTTTCAATCGAGTTGGCTCGAACAATACTACGCTAACTTTGACCGACAGAAAAAATTAGCGATCCATATCAAACTTGATTCGGGAATGGGTAGAATCGGCTTGCGTACGGAAGCTGAACTGAAAGATTTTTTAACAAAAATAGATCATCGTCAATTAAATGTCCAAGGCGTATTTACTCACTTCTCCACTGCAGATGAGCCAGATACAGATTATTATCAACAGCAATTGAACCGCTTTGAATCAATGCTTAAAATAGTCCGAACAGTGATTAAAACGGAGTTGTTTGTCCATATTGGTAACAGTGCAGCTGCATTAAGGCAGGCGAGTGGTTTATTTGATGCGGTTAGATTTGGAATTGGTATGTACGGCTTATATCCGTCAGCTTATATCGAAGAAAATCGCCCATTCAAATTAAAGCCTGCTTTATCATTAAAGACACAACTTTCCCACGTTAAAAAAGTTGAGGCGGGAGAAGTGATTAGTTACGGAGCAACATATCAAACAAATCAAGCTGAATGGATTGGCACAATCCCAGTCGGTTATGGAGATGGTGTTCAAAGAAAGTGGCAAGGATTAGATGTGCTGATTGATGGGAAAAGAATGCCGATTGTTGGACGAGTCTGTATGGATCAATGTATGGTTAGACTTGATCGTGCATATCCTATTGGTACAGAAGTTACTTTTATTGGACAAGATGGAGATGAATCGATTCAATTGGAGGAAATTTCAGCTCATTTAGAAACAATTAATTATGAAGTAGCCTGTTTATTAACTGATCGCCTACCACGTGCATATCTTGACGAAACTTGATTGAATTCGAAGTTTTTAAAAGTTTAATGAAGCAAAAAACAAGGAAAATCACCAACAAAACGATAAATGTGGAGAAAATCGTAAGTTTTTCTTGAAAATATTAAAAAAACGATTAAAAACACCTTTAAAACTTGGGCTAGCAATGGTATGATAAGAGAGAATTTATCCGGCTTATTATTGTGTGGAGGTGGAGGTTTTGTCAAGTAGCATGAAAGAAATTATTGTGAAGTTACCTGAAAACCTGTTTGAAGAGGTGAATGGACTCTTGGTAGAAGAAGAGAAAGACTTAAATGATCTGCTGATCCAAGCGGCAAAATCTTATGTACAAGACAAAAAAGCACAACATATTCATGAATCGATGCAACGAGGATACATGGAAATGGCAAAGATTAACCTGACGATCGCTTCAGAATCTTTTTTAGCTGAAGAGGAGGCCGAAATCGCCTTAGAACGCTTAGTGAGCGGGGTGTGATGGCTTGATCGTAAAAAGAGGCGAAGTATATTTCGCTGACCTATCGCCAGTTGTTGGTTCAGAGCAGGGTGGTGTTCGCCCGGTATTAGTGATTCAGAATAATATTGGTAACCGTTTTAGTCCGACAGTGATTGTCGCTGCAATTACGGCTCAAATTCAAAAAGCTAAACTACCAACACACGTTGAAATAGAAGCAGAAAAATATGGCTTCGAACGAGATTCGGTTATCCTACTCGAACAAATTCGAACAATCGATAAACAACGATTGACTGATAAAATTACTCAACTAGACGAACAAATGATGGATAAAATTAATCAGGCATTAGAAATAAGCTTAGGCTTAACGAATATTTAAGATCAACAAAAATAATAAAGCGCTTGTCATCAAAAGAGGACAAGGGCTTTTCGTTATATCTAGATAACTCAACTTTCGTAGATCAAAATGTGCAAGTAAACCTTGGTATGGTAAGATAGGTGAGCTATTCATTGTCCACATTGCCCTTACTTGTACACGTGGGAAATTTAACTGTAGATCCATAGTTTGAGCGTTTATTCGTTCCGAAAAGCAACAGGTTCGCTTTTCGCGGTGATGGAGGCCTACAGGACGTAGGTCATGCAGGCGTTGCCACATGATGTGGCGCACTTAGCCTGCCTTCCTTAACTTTTGTAGCAAAAACCGCTACAAAAGTGGATCTTCAGCTCATCCTATTCCCGCAGAAGTCTCACCTATTGCTTATCTCCACTTAGAGTTGCTGTCGCTAGTTTAACTAATAAGTTTATTAAGTTGGAAAGTGTAAAGAAAATAAATTGTGTCAATTTCCATAGTACAAAATCATGATCAAAACACGAATCTTTACAAACAAGATAATAAAGACCACACGTAAATAAGAAAGTAAAATCAAGTGATTGGAACGGCGGGTGGCGACTCCAGTGGGAAAAGCGCGAGTCCGAAAATCCTTATTGCGACACGGCAGTGGAGCAATAAAAGTTGAGGCCGTGCCCACGGAACGCGTCCACCCAGAGTGGAAATCACGGGTCTAGCACCAACAAAATTATTCGTGTTTTTTCCTCAAGTAAGTCATTAAGTCAAGTACTATACTGAAAAGCAATGTCACCCTTAATCAATCTAAGCACAACCTAAAAATGTAACTGCGAAAGTTGAGTAGATAAAATGTATCAAATTGACGTGTAAAGATAGTTTTTAGGGGAATTTAGTGTTAAATTAAATATAATATCGAAATCGATTACAACTAAAAATGAAGGTGGTTATAATGTTGCCAAAGCGTGTAAATCAAATCATCATTAATAATAGCGATATTATTATTAAAAACTGGTTAAAAGCTGTCTCGGAAAAAAATAAAGATGAGTATACATCAACCATTTCTGAGGAAATGCTTCAGAGCACGAACAGAGAGTTTGTAAACGTCATCTTTAAAAGTCTACATGAAGATCACTTGACAACTGATATCGAAGATTTCTCAGAGAGACTTGTTCATTTAGGGTGGCCGTTGTCTTACTTAACAGATGGATTAACAACTTTCCGTCGGGTTGTATTTGATTTTATTTTGAGTCAGAATGAAAAAATTGAAACTGATTTTTTCTCAGTTATCTTGGACAAAGTGAATGGCTGGGTCGATCCAATTATTACAAGGCTTGTTAACGAGTACTCAGGAAATTGGGAACATACAGTGTCGTTACAACGTGTTGCATTACAAGAATTATCTGCACCACTCATTCCTGTGATGCGAAACATTACGATCATGCCTTTAATCGGCACAATTGATACTGAGCGGGCAAAGCTGATCATGGAGAACTTACTTCAAGGTGTGATTAAGCACAATGCAGAAGTTGTTCTGATCGATATCACTGGTGTACCTGTAGTTGATACAATGGTTGCTCATCACTTGATTCAAGCAGCTGAAGCGGTGCGATTAATTGGAGCGAACTGTATCTTGGTTGGGATCAGACCGGAAATTGCTCAAACAATTGTTAATTTGGGGATTGATCTAACGCGATTCCCAACACGCTCATCATTAAGAAAAGGTTTTGAAACAGCTTTAGAAATGACAGGTCGAAAAATTATTAGAGAAAATAAGAAAAAAGAAATAATCGAAGATATTATGAAATCAATCGAAAAGGAGTGATCGCTTGCGTATTCCAATTTTGAAATTACAGAATTATCTACTTATTTCAATCCAAGTTGATTTAGATGATCAAACCGCTATTGAATTTCAAGAAGATTTATTGAGCCAAATTTACAAAAGTGGTGCGAAAGGTGTTGTGATTGATTTAACTTCAGTCGACATCATTGATTCCTTTATTGCGAAAGTTTTAGGTGATGTCGTGACAATGTCAGATCTAATGGGGGCAAAAGTGGTTTTAACTGGGATTCAACCTGCGGTGGCTATGACGCTACTTGAATTAGGCATCCATATGCAAGAAGTTCAAACAGCGTTGAATCTAGAGCAAGGCTTGATTAAACTTCGCCAGGAATTGGAGGGGTAATAATGGAAATCAAACCTTGTGTAAATATACGACAAGAAATTGATATTGTCGGTGCACGTCAACTTGGCAGGCAATATGCTAAGGAATTGGGTTTCAGTACGGTTGATCAGGCGCGAATTGCTACGGCAATATCAGAATTAACTCGAAATATTTATTTGTATGCTGATGCAGGGAAAATTTCTTTTGAAGTGATTGATCAAATTAATCGAAAAGGCTTAAAGATCATTGCGACTGACAATGGACCGGGGATTCCAGATATTAGTCAGGTTATGCAAGATGGCTATTCAACATCAGGAGGGCTTGGTGCTGGTTTGCCTGGAGTTAAGCGCCTAATGGATCAATTTGATATTCAATCAAACGGAGATGGGACGAGAATTGATACAATAAAATGGGTTAGATAATGGGGTGGAGTGCTGAGATGAAGACAACTAATTTAGATTTAAATAGCTATCGACAATTATTAAAAGAATATTTATTAACAAATGATGAAACCGCCCTTTATCAAGCTGAACAATTTAGCCGATTATCGGTAAAGCATAATGTACCACCAGAAGAAATGATTCAGATTCATATCGAGGCACTTCAGGATTTGTATCCTGAACTCCCTCGAGAAATTAATGATTCATTAAACTTCTTGCTAGAAGCGATGATTTCATATGGACTTGCTTTACAAGAGAATCAATTTTTACGAGAAAAGCAATCTGAGCTAGAATCAGAGATTTCAGTTGCAGCTAATATGCAAAAAACGTTATTATCAACGGTAAAACCAGAAGTTAAAGGTTTAGATATTGGTGCGATCAGTGTGCCAGCAAGCACAATGAATGGTGATTACTATCACTTTGTCACAAATAAGGAAAATCACTTAGGTATTGCACTTGCAGATGTAATCGGCAAAGGGATACCAGCCGCTTTAGCGATGTCGATGATTAAATATTCAATGGATAGTTTTCCGGAAAGTCAACAGCAACCAAAAGCGATTTTAGAAAATTTAAATCGTGTTGTTGAAAGAAACGTTGATCCAAGCATGTTTATTACAATGTTTTACGGTCTATATAACCCTGAAAATGAAACTTTTGCGTATGCATCAGCAGGTCATGAACCTTGTTTTTACTATCATGCAAGCCGTAATGAATTTGAAGAAATCTATGCGCCAGGACTTGTTCTGGGGGTAAACAACGATACTAATTATCAACAATTTGTTCGCAAAATTGAAAAAGATGATTGTTTAATTTTATTAACAGACGGCGTGACAGAGTGTCGCCTTGGTGAACATTTCATAGAAGGTAAACAAATTTTACAAGTGATTGAAAGCTTTATACACCTACCGGCACAAGAAGCTGTCGAAAAAGTATTTTGTTACTTTGAAAAACTTCAAGACTTTCAATTGCGTGATGATTTTACCTTAATCATTATTAAAAAAGAAGTTTAATTAAAAGTAATAAGGGAAATACATAATTTAATTAGACAGTCAGAAGGGAAGAGGGTTAATGGATATTAATTTAGATGTTGAGCTTATTGAAGAGGAAACGGTAAAAAGACTTGTCCTTTCAGGAGAAATTGATGCGTATACTGCACCGAAATTAAAAGAAGCTTTATTACCACTTACAAAGCAAGCAAATGTAGAAGTGATCGTTGATTTAGAGAATGTGAAATATATGGACAGTACGGGATTAGGTGTTTTTATTAGTGCATTAAAATCATCTAAAGAATACTCGTCATCATTTAAGTTAGTGAATCTCCAAGAACGAGTTGAGCGACTGTTTAAAATTACGAGTTTGGATAATATAATTTCAATTGAAAACACAGTACGGGGTGGAAATTAATGAGAGATTTTGATTTTATTGAAATGAGGTTACCGGCAAAATCAGAATATGTTGGCGTCGTTCGATTAAGTGTGTCAGGTATTGCAAACCGAATGGGCTTTTCATATGAAGAAATAGAAGATTTAAAAGTTGCGATTTCAGAAGCGATGACGAATGCGACGACACATGCGTATGACCTAGATGAAGAAGGTGAAGTTACAATTGGCTTTGGTGTCTATCCTGATCGTCTGGAAGTCATGGTTGCAGACCGTGGAGGAAGTTTTGATTTAGAGGAAGTGAAAAAACACATCGGTCCTTATCAACAAAACGAAAAAATTGAGAACCTTAGAGAAGGCGGCTTTGGACTCTTCTTAATTGATGCCTTAATGGATAAAGTTCAAATTAGTAATAATTACGGTGTGATTGTCTTAATGACTAAGCAACTTCCAACAAATGAGGTGGAAATAGATGACCAAATCTCAACCACACAATAATCGTGAGGATGAGGTTTACCAATGGATTGAGTACCTTCAAGAAAACCCAAAAGATGAAGAAATACAAGAAAAAATCGTCTTAACCTATCAAAATCTTGTTCGTTCAATTGCTAGAAAATATGCTAGAAACAACTCTATCCATGAAGACTTAGTACAGGTAGGGATGTTAGGGTTATTGGCGGCTATCAGAAGGTATGATTCATCTCTAGGTAAATCTTTTGAATCATTTGCGATTCCTACTATTATTGGAGAAATTAAACGATTTATTCGCGATAAAACGTGGAGTGTCCATGTACCACGTCGAATTAAAGAACTCGGTCCAAAAATTAAACGGGCAACAGAAGAGTTGACGATTCTAAATCAACGCTCACCATCAGTTGCAGACATCGCTAACTATTTAGAGGTTACAGAAGAAGAAGTGCTAGAGACGATGGAAATGGGTCAAAGTTATAAAGCGCTATCCGTTGATAAGAAAATTGAGGCTAATTCAGATGGCAGTACTGTTTCAATCCTAGATTTAATTGGTGATCAAGATGATCGTTTTGAAAAAACGGATCTACGCTTGCTATTAGAAAAGGTTTTGCCAATTTTATCGGAACGCGAACAGAAAATTCTCCAGTACACTTATTTTGAAAATATGAGCCAGAAAGAAGCAGGAGAACGACTAGATATTTCTCAAATGCACGTATCAAGGATTCAACGTCGAGCACTGTTAAAACTTAGAGAGGCTTTACAAGCTGATGGAATAGGTGTTACCGACTAATGAGTATGTACAATCGAGTTGATGTGTCTGTTTATCAAAAGGTGAAACAGGGCAATGTTGTTTGTGGAGATAGTTATTATTACTATCAAGATGAGAATCATTTTTTGTGTGTCGTCGTCGATGGTCTTGGTAGTGGATTTTTTGCCCATGAATCATCACAAGCTGTTGTTGATGTGATTAAATCAGATCCGCTTAGACCAACAACGGAGATCATTGAATTGAGTAACCGAAGGCTGACTGGTAAGCGAGGCGTTGTATTAGGTATGCTTCGACTTGATCTAAAGACATTGCAGTTTACTTATTCTTCAATAGGTAATATTGGTTTAATGACAATTACATCTGAAGGGATTAAAAAGCGCAATATCCCGATGTCAGGTTATTTAGGTGGTTATCCAAGACAAGCGAAAGTTGTCTCAGGTGTATTTACGAGCAATACAATATTTGTGATGTTTTCAGATGGTGTGCAATCAAATGAATTAACACATCATTTATTTAGAGAGAGCAGCGCTGAAGCAGTTACGGATGCATTTCGGTTCCACATGGATCAATCGCGTGATGATGATACTACCCTAGCCGTGATTAAATATAATTAAAGCTCTATGATAATGCGACTTATCATAGAGCTTTTGTGTTTTATTTGGTAAAATGAGTTGAAGAGATTGGAGGAACGAGAATGGAAGTTGAATTAAATCAAACAGACTTGATTAAAATTGTTGCAAAGAAAGTAACATTAAGTCAACACGTTGTAAAAGAGGTGATTGGCTTATTAGAAGAAGGTAATACGGTTCCCTTTATTGCACGTTATCGTAAGGAGCAAACAGGTGGCCTCGATGAGGTTCAAATCAAAACAATCGAGGATCAGTGGCATTACGTTGTTCAATTGACGAATCGAAAGCAGGAAGTGATTCGCTTAATCGATGAACAAGGTAAGTTAACGGAACAGTTAAGGGAAGAAATTTTAGCGGCTGATCAGCTCCAACGGCTAGAAGACCTTTACCGACCATATAAACAGAAAAGACGAACAAGAGCGACAGTTGCGAAGGAAAAAGGTTTAGAACCGTTAGCGGAATTAATTTGGAAGCAAGAACTAATCGATTTAACGAAAGAAGCAGAGCCTTATTTATCTGAAGAACATGAATTATTGACAGTTGAAGACGTATTGAGTGGTGCGAATGATATTATTGCTGAATGGATTTCAGATGATGCAGGTTATCGTGAGTACATAAGAAATCAAACATTCAATCATGGTCAAATCAATGCGACTGTCAAAGATGATTCCTTAGATGAAAAACGTGTTTATCAAATGTATTATGACTATGTTGAACCAATTAAAAAGGTTGCATCACATCGAACGCTCGCGATGAACCGCGCTGAAAAAGAAGGTGTGATTCGAATTAATCTTTCGATCTCAATTGACCAGATTGTCAATTACCTTGAACGGAAAATGATTAACCAAACGACGACTGATCAAGTGAGAACATTTTTACAAGCAACTATTGAAGACAGTTATAAGCGTTTAATTCAACCTTCAATTGAACGTGAAATTAGAACGACATTGACTGAAATAGCTGAAGAACAAGCGATTGAGATTTTTTCAATGAACTTAAGAAACCTCTTGCTTCAGCCTCCGCTTAAGAGAAAGACAATCTTAGCAGTTGATCCTGCATTTAGAACGGGCTGTAAGCTTGCGGTCATTGATGAAACAGGACGAGTGAAGGCTGTCGATGTTATTTATCCGACCGCACCTAGAAATGATATTGCTGGCTCAAGGAAAATTGTTAAACAATTGATGAATGATTATCGAGTTCAATTAATTGCAATTGGTAATGGTACGGCATCCCGAGAAACAGAATTGTTTATCGCTGATTTGATTAATGATGAGCAGTTTGATGTTCCTTATTTAATTGTTAATGAAGCGGGAGCGAGTGTTTACTCAGCCTCAAAATTAGCTCGAGAGGAATTTCCTGATCTGCAAGTTGAGGAACGAAGTGCTGTCTCGATTGGTAGACGTGTTCAAGATCCTTTAGCTGAACTTGTTAAAATTGACCCGAAATCAATTGGTGTCGGTCAATATCAGCATGATGTCAGTCAGAAGAAATTAGCTGAGTCATTGACATTTGTTGTTGAAACAGCTGTTAACCAAGTTGGTGTTAATGCAAATACAGCATCGGTATCATTATTAGAGTATGTTTCTGGCCTCAGTAAAACAGTTGCAAATAATATTGTTAAAAAACGTGAGGAATTAGGATTCTTTACTGATCGCAAGCAGCTTGAGTCGATTCCTCGATTAGGAAAGAAAACGTATCAACAAAGTATCGGTTTTCTTAGAATAAATGATGGCGATGAACCGCTAGATCGAACGCCAATTCACCCTGAAACGTATCAGGTCACAGAACAATTGCTAACGATGATTGATTGTGAAAAATCCGATCTTGGCTCAGAAAAATTACAAACAAAGCTAACCGAATTAAATATCACAGATGTTGCAAGCCAACTTGAAATTGGTGAACCAACTTTACGTGACATTGTTGAAGCGTTAAGTCGACCAGAGCGTGATTTGCGTGATGACTTAACGAAACCATTACTAAAGAAAAATGTTTTATCTATGGAAGATTTAAAACCAGGAATTGAACTTCAAGGGACAGTACGAAACGTTGTTGATTTTGGCATTTTTGTTGATATTGGTGTTAAACAAGATGGATTAGTTCATATATCAAAAATGTCGAAAAAATATGTTAAACATCCGAAAGATCTTGTCGCTGTTGGTGACGTTATTACTGTCTGGGTGAGTGATATTGATTTAGAAAAAGAACGCATTGCTCTAACAATGGTAAAAGACGACTAATTGAATGAATTTAACCAAATTACCCTGAAAACAGAGTTGATACGCTCATTTTCAGGGTTTTACATATTAATTATCGTAGTAATTATCTAAAAATTAAAAAACATCAATAAAAAGCTTTACGTATGTCTTGTATAAATATACAATATCATATAGGAAAATACATAGGGTCATCGCTTGACTAAATGGCGCACCGTACCTGCTTTTAAAATTAACTTAACGAGGTGGAAAGATGAGAAAGAGAATCGTTGTAGCACTAGGGGGAAATGCAATTTTAACAAAAGATCCGAGCGCGGAATCGCAACAATTAGCTTTAAAACAAACGGCTGAGAAACTCGCTCCATTAGTTGAGCAAGGGCACGAGTTGATTATTTCACATGGGAATGGGCCACAAGTAGGCAATCTGCTTTTACAACAAAGCGCAGCTGATTCACCAGAAAACCCAGCTTTACCACTCGATACATGTGTAGCAATGACACAGGGTAGTATCGGTTATTGGCTTCAACAAGCACTACGGGATGCTCTTGAGAAAAGAGGAATCGAAAAGGATGTCATGACATTGTTGACACAAGTAGTTGTTAGTAAAGATGATCCTGCTTTCGATCATCCTACAAAGCCAGTTGGGCCATTTTTGACAGAAGATGAAAAGAACCAAAGAAGTGAGCAAGAAACGTATGTAGAAGATTCAGGTAGAGGTTGGCGTAAGGTTGTGCCATCTCCAAAGCCAATTCGAGTGACTGAAGCCCATTTAATTGAAAAATTAGTTGACTTAGGCGTGATTACGATCGCTACCGGTGGAGGTGGGCTCCCTGTTATAGAAGATCACGGTGTCGTCACGGGTGTAGAAGCTGTGATTGATAAAGATTTTGCTTCGGAAAAATTAGCAGAGCAAATCAATGCCGATCTACTAATTATATTGACCGCAGTTGATCATGCATTTACGAATTTCAATCAGCCAAATCAAGAAAAAATAAATAAAGTATCTGTAGAAGAACTAAAGCAATATATAAAAGAAAACCATTTTTCACCTGGTAGTATGCTCCCTAAAGTTGAGGCGGCGATAAAATTCGCAGAACATTCAAATCGAACGAAAAAAGCAATTATCACATCTTTAGATAATATTGAAGAGATCCTCACTAAGCAAGTAGGTACACACGTTTATTAAAGTGAATCGCCCATAATGATTGTGATTATGGGCTTGATTTATTTTGGGTAGGTAAGAAAGTATAACAACTTTCTTACTACATAAGTGCAACTAAAGCATTCGCCTAAAGGCTTGGCGAATGCCAAGTTTTCTAAAGAATCACTATGATTTGTTTAGGTTAGAAAAAGGATTTGAGATTATGGATGATAAACAATTACAGCAACTTGTTTCTAAGTTATCAATAGAGTATTTTAAGAAACCTTTTACTGACGTAGCATGCTTCAACTCCCGGTTGCGAACCACAGGAGGGCGCTATCTACCCCAACAGAGAAAAATAGAAATCAACCGTAAATATTTAACTGAGCTTGGGATAGAAGAATTGATTGGAATTATTAAGCACGAACTTTGCCATTACCACTTACATATTGAAGGAAGACCTTTTAGACATGGAGATAAAGCTTTTAAAGAACTACTAAAAGAGACCAAATCACCACGCCATTGTCAGCCACTCCCTTCAGAGCAGGGGAAGACTGTGAGTTTTCACAAATATAAGTGTAAACAATGTGGTCAATTGTATAAACGAAAGAGAAAAGTAAATATTAATCAATATACTTGTGGACGATGCAAAGGAAAGATCAAACTTGTCCATTAAATAATTACTGAAACCCTTGACCAAATCATATGAAACCGAGTAAACTATATGTGTGTGGCTTTTGTGAAAAAAATATTTAAAATGAGTTGACAATAAAAATTATATATAGTATAGTTTTTAACGTCGCTAATAAACATAAGACATTATTCCACAGTAGCTCAGTGGTAGAGCAATCGGCTGTTAACCGATCGGTCGTAGGTTCGAATCCTACCTGTGGAGCCATGGAGAAGTACTCAAGAGGCTGAAGAGGCGCCCCTGCTAAGGGTGTAGGTCGCTAATGCGGCGCGAGGGTTCAAATCCCTCCTTCTCCGCCATTTTCACAAAGAATGGCCCGTTGGTCAAGCGGTTAAGACACCGCCCTTTCACGGCGGTAACACGGGTTCGAATCCCGTACGGGTCACCATTTCAAATTTAATAAGTTTAGTATAATTTCGGTCCGGTAGTTCAGTTGGTTAGAATGCCTGCCTGTCACGCAGGAGGTCGCGGGTTCGAGTCCCGTCCGGACCGCCATTATTTATTGGGCTATAGCCAAGCGGTAAGGCAACGGTTTTTGGTTCCGTCATGCGTTGGTTCGAATCCAGCTAGCCCAGCCATTTTCTTTTTCGTTCATTTATAACTTCGATAAAGATACCCTTAAAACAAATCGTTTTAAAGGGTTTTCTATTGGAAAGATGAGATGAATGGATCAAGTTGAAAGATAACTTATTGTATATGAGCCATTAGCTCAGTTGGTAGAGCATCTGACTTTTAATCAGAGGGTCGAAGGTTCGAATCCTTCATGGCTCACTTTTAATTGAATTAAGCGGTCGTGGCGGAATGGCAGACGCGCTAGGTTGAGGGCCTAGTCGGGGTTTACTCGGTGGAGGTTCAAGTCCTCTCGACCGCATATCCATTTTAAAAAAGTTGTTGACAATGATTTAATAGTCGTGTTACAATAAGGGACGTCGCTTGTTGACGAAACGAATTATTTTTAAAGAATTAATTTCAATAGTTTTATAAAAAACAATTTATTTTAATGCGGGTGTAGTTTAGTGGTAAAACCTCAGCCTTCCAAGCTGATGACGAGAGTTCGATTCTCTTCACCCGCTCCATTAAGGGCCTATAGCTCAGCTGGTTAGAGCGCACGCCTGATAAGCGTGAGGTCGGTGGTTCGAGTCCACTTAGGCCCACCATTGATCTTTGAAAACTGAATCCAAACAACCAAAGAAGTTAAGAAAAGAAGTAAACAGAAGCTAGTGCTTCAAGAACGAGTTAATTCAACTCAATCAATTTTATTGAGAGTTTGATCTTGGCTCA